>JAHDIM010000233.1 GCA_020630805.1 Anaerolineales bacterium | reverse complement strand
CTGCGCAGACATCCAGCGTTGTTTCGTACCGATAGAATTCATCAGTCGCAACATCTTAATACCGCCAATTGATTGGGAATATTGATGTTTTCGGGTCGCCGAGATGGCCCAGCGGGCGGCGTCTCTACAACATCTGCATAATTTTTGATCGCATATTTGTTATTTACCATGCCAACAAAACTCGTCGCTATCGATATCGATGGCACTTTGCTTCACTCTAACCACCACCTTTCGGATGCGAACCTAAATGCGATTCGCGAGACGCTGGCGAAAGGCGTACGCGTGGTGCTGGCTACGGGGCGTTCGTATAACTCCTGCGCAGCGTTGTTGGAGCAGTTTGGGTTAGACACGCCGGGTCTTTATCTCAATGGCGGGACAGTCTGCGCGGCAGATGGCACGTTATTGCAGAGTGCATTACTCCCAACGCTAGCAATCTCGAAGACATTGGCTTTTGTGGCGGAAAGAGATCTGCCCATAGTCGGATTTAGCCATCGCGAGTCGTATACGCCAAAACTAGACTGGCTTTCAGGACACGTTGAAAAGTTTGACGAACCTGCCCCCACCATATTGTCAGACTGGACTGGGCTTTCCATTCAAAAGATCCTACTCGCAACTGATCACCCTGAGAAGTTACCTGAGATTGAAACGCCGCTAGCGATTCATCTCGAAGAACATGCTACCGTTGTTCGGATGAGCCGCACGTTGCTGGCTGTTATGCCAATTGGTATTCACAAAGGCAGCGCTCTCGCGAACCTGTGTGCAGAATGGGATATTGCCGCGAACGACGTCATCGCGATTGGTAACGCGGAAAATGATATTGAAATGATGCAGTTTGCGGGCTTAGGCGTGGCAGTCGCGAATGCGCCGGAGGCTGTTCTAGCGGTAGCAGATGAAGTTGTGCCTTCGAATAATGAGAATGGCGTGGCGGAAGCGCTGCGGAGGTTTGTATCAATATGACGCGTGAGGAGTGACAAGTGAGGTTTACCTAAGCCTTGGGTCAAATTCACTTATCACTCTTCACTCGTCAGCAACCTTGGTTTAAAAACGAGACGGGTTGCTTGCTATCGCTACAAATAATTGGGCGTAGCGCATCAAGCAACCCGTCTCGTGGTTTTTTTACGTATTTACAAACTAATCTGAATCAGATTGCTTTGCCCGTCTTTTTTCTCTGCGTCGGTGTCACAACAGGTTGGCGCACAGCAGCTTGCGTCTGCGGCGGCAGTGTCAAGCTGCATCAGATTTATCGGCACGACGTTAGGCGTTGCACTGACCTCAGCCGGTGTGTCGCAACAGGTTGGTGCGCAGCAGGCTTCGGCGCTGGCTTCGTTGCCATCGACCCATTGAATGCCACCACAAACGCCGGTCTCTGGTAGATCAAGCTGCACATCTGCCGCGGCTTCCCAGTCGCCGACTAAGCCAGCGACTACTGAACGGACTTGCTCATAGCCGGTTGCCAGCAAGAAGGTGGGCGCACGCCCATAGCTTTTGACCCCCACAATGTAGAAATCTTTTTCAGGGTGACGCAACTCTTTTTCGCCGTGGGCGCGGACCGTGCCACAACTGTGTAAGTTTGGATCGATAAGTGGGGCCAACTCAGGTGTAGCTTCGACTGCTGGATCTAACCCAACGCGGATCTCGCGTAAGAAGGAAAGGTCAGGACGTGCCCCGGTCGCGGCGATGATTTCATCGGTCTCAATTGCAATTTGGCCGGTTAAGGTGTCACCATGCAATCGCAGTTGCCCATGGTCTGCCGTTTCGACTTTTGTCAAAAAGACTGGCGTATGCACCGTCACGCGATTGGTATCGACTAATTCTTTGATGCGAATGCCGAGCAAGCCACGCCCTGGTAAGGCATCGCTGCCAAGACCGCCGTAGGCATCGGTGACGGCTGCTTTGCGTAAAATCCAGTGAAGTTGAATGTCTGGATGTTCTTCTTGTAAATCTGCCAGCTCAAGCAGATTGTTGATTGCTGAATGCCCCCCGCCGATGACGGTGACGGTCTTATCAATGTAACGTTCACGATCTTTGCCAAGCACGTCCGGAATGCCATACGCAATTTGGTCTGCGGCTGCTGTTTCGCCGATGGCAGGGAGACCGTCTGAGCCGATTGGATTTGGTGAAGTCCAATTACCAGAGGCATCAATCACCGCCCGCGCCATAAAGCGTTCTGGGCTGCCATTGACATTGGCTTCGATGATGAACGGTGCATTGTTGCGCCCAGCATCTTTCATCTTGTCGATGCGGCGGCGTGTGATGGCCGTGACGCGCGCATTCAGATGCAGGTTATCTCTGATGGTTGGTAATTCGGAAAGCGGGATCAGGTAGTCATCGACCAATTCTTTGCCGAGCGGCAAGTCGCTTTCGGTTGGCATTTGCCAGCCGGTTTCTTCAAGCAATTCTCGGGCTGTGAGATCGACGTTATATTGCCATGGCGAGAAGACTCTCACATGGCCCCAGTCCAACACGCTGGCGGCAATGGTGTTGCCTGCTTCAAAAATAAGCGGGGTTTCACCACGTTTTACAACATGTGCAGCAGCAGCGAGTCCAATTGGGCCAGCACCGACAATTGCAATGGGGAGAGAATTTGTTTCCATCTGATCTCCTAGATAAATTGATGTTTATCGATATTTTAGTTCAAAAATTTGGCCGACACTATTACCAATGTCAGCCGGGAATTTACTAGCCGCGGTATTTCTAGTTCAGGGTTTCAATCGCGTCCATTTGGACAACGTTTGGCGCAATTTCTGGGGCAAAGTTGAACATCAGTTGCCCACAGCAGTAGGTGAGATGTTCTTGATCTAGCGTGTAAAAGCGTTGCCGACCTTCTTTGCGGACTTTGACAAGTTTTGCTGTTTCTAAAATCTTGAGGTGGTGACTAACGGTTGGCTGATTGACCTTGCCGTCTAGTTTTTCAACCACGTCATTAACGCTGAGCCAGCAGCAACACAACAATTTCATAATGGTCTGTCGGGTGCTATCTGCCATAGCTTTTGCGAATGCAACTGCGTCCATGTGAATAATATATCGAAGAATATCAATATTTGTCAAGCACGAATTTTCGAATTACTGTAAATGCGGTGCAATTAGGTGCAGTAAAGTGTCCGGCACGTACGGCTTTTGGAGAATAGCCGCGACGTTATGTTGCTTGCGTAGTGTATGCAAGTCTAGGTCTGTATAGCCGGTTGAGAGCAGTACAGGTAAGTCTGGATGGGTCTTGCGCAGTTCGACTAAGACCTCGACTCCATTCATTTTCGGCATTTGGATGTCCAACAAGACTAGGTCAATTTCGGGATGATTAGCCAGTCGAACCAATCCTTGAGCACCGTCTTCTGCTGCTAAGATGTTCAATCCAGCGAATTCTAAAATGCCGCTCGCAGCGTCGCGCACGCTGGCTTCATCATCAATGATGAGCACAGTGCCTTGCATTTTACTAACAGGCATTCTTAGCGGTTGCGTGTGCATTGGTTTGGTGCCGCCTACAGGTAAGAACACATCAAACGTTGTGCCTTTGCCAAGTTGGCTTTGCACGCTTAGCCCACCTTTGTGCGCTTGAATAATGCCCAGCGTTGCTGAAAGCCCCAGCCCTTTGCCATTCTTTTTTGTTGTGAAGAACGGGTCAAACATCTTCTTGAGATTTTGCTGACTAATCCCGTCGCCAGTATCGGCTATTTGGATCTGAACGTATTTGCCATCGGTTGGGCGGCGGCTGCCCACAAACATCAACTCAGGGAATGCCTGTGCATCTAGATGGACCAACTCTGTTGAAATTTTGACTGTTCCTGCTCCAGACGAAATAGCTTCCCCAGCGTTCAGAATGAGATTCACAATGACTTGTTGTAGTTGGATGCCGTCGCCAATGACAAATGGCAAGTCAGAGCCGAGTATTTTTTGAAAACCAATGCGCTTGTCGAGCGCTGCATCCATCAGTTTTAGGCTTTCACGGACTAAACCATTAATTTGGACATTGGAAAGTTCAGGCTGTTTTTTGCCTGCATATACAAGCAGTTGTTTGGTGAGGTCAGCAGCCTGGTTCGCAGCGTCTACAGACTTTTGTAAGTGGTCTGAAATCTTGCCGGCCTGCAACTTTGCATCGGGAATTTGGAGTAATTTATTGACGCGCTTTTGCGCTAATGAAAGTTGGACAATGACGCCAGTCAGCCAATTGTTGAAATCATGCGCAATCCCGCCAACTAAGACGCCAATACTGTCTAACTTATGCGCCTGATGTAAGGCTTGTCGTAAGCGCTCATCCTCAGTGACATCGCGGCAAATGGCGAGAATCTCTGAGTTGGTAATGGGCATCAAGCGAAAGTCTAGCAAGCGTTGTTCTGTACCAATTTGCAACCAAGTGCGTCTGTTTTGTAACGTGTCTCCGCTTAGCGTTGCTTTGATCATGTGCTTCAACGCTGCCTGTTGGTCTGCGGCAAACATGTCGTAACCATTGTCTCCAGCTTTTACAAAAGGCGTCCCGTCTGGCAGTACAGGCGAGTCTTGAACAAATAACACGTTGGCATCGGCGTCAATTTTGAGCAGCGTGTCGGGAATACTTTCTAGCAGTGCTGCTTGCTCTAACTGGGCCTGCTGTAGTTCAACGTTTAGGTCAGAGACGTAACGATATTGCCGATCTTTTTGCAGGATGAGGTAATACAGGGCCCCAAGCGTCAGTACCAACATGGACACTAAGCTCATGAAGTCTCCAGTATTCGGTGCTGTCTGCATATGTGGCGTGATGAGACCCCGCAACTCCAAGTAATACAGGCCACTAATCACAGTGAGTGAAGCAATAGTCAACAAGATCACATCGCGCCGATTTAGCAGCAAAGCTGACAACATCAGCAAGAAGAAATAGATGGTGACATCCGGGTTGGCAATACTGCCTGCTTCATAGAGCATGTAGCCCGCTGTTAGCCACAGCGCACCAATGAGGAAATATGAAACTAAGGTGTAATAGCCCCGGTTGGTAATCCACAGCATTGCGGCAAACACAACTGCTAATACGAGCGTGCTGATTTGCCCTGCTGAAAACTTTGGATCAAATGGAATTGTGGTGACGGCGGTAAGGATGCAAAGTCCTAGCAGTAACTTCAAAAAGAAATTAAGTAGCCGCTGACGTGAGAGACTTTCAAGGGCAGGGCTGGCATTCAGCCGCGAAGACGGTAATTCTGACATATGGGATGACTACATAGTACTGGCAACTATTGTACCTACTCCGCTTTCGCATTATTGCAGTCAATATGTAAGAGGATTTAGTGTAGACCAAGCAGCGCCTATAACGCGATATGAGGGAATGTCCGCTGAAATTCAGTATAAATTTTGGGCGATTTCCGCAGCGCTTTCAAGGCTGCGGCAGCGCTAAGATCAGGTGAAAAGGGACTGATGCCGCGCGTATAAGCAATGCCAAGAATGGCATGGCGTTCATGACGTTTTATAGAACGCCGGGTTGAATAGCTCATGATATTGCCAATGTCTTGGCGCACAGAGTGGTAACGGTCAATGCTGAGTTCTGCGCAATAGCGGTCGGCAAGGTCTGAACTCAGCAGTTGTAGCCACTGCCGAAATTCGCGCAGGTCGATTGCTTCTTCTCGTAGACAAGCAATGGTGAAAGCAAGTTGTTGGTCTTCTCTACGCGATAGCGACATGCTGCCTAAAAAACTTCTACAGAATAGGGTAGTCACTAAAGCGCGACAATGGGACCCATGCACTAGACTCGATATTCTTTCCGTACTATCTTTACGGAGTTATATCTAGTGCTTGACCCCAGTTTTTAGCTCAGGTCACACTTGAGTTCAAAAAAGTTTCTGTAGTGTACAGCAGTCTAAAAATTTGTTTATGAGTAATTATGCGGGTCTTGGGTTTATCCTACCTTTAGATTAGCCAGATTGGCTCAAGAGCTGGCTTATCCTTGCAATGCTAAATCAACTGCGGCTTGCGCATGGATTGTAGTCGTGTCAAATAAAGGAACAGCGGTATGTTGTTGTTGCACCAACATCACAATTTCTGTACACCCTTCAATGACACCTTGCGCCCCGGCAGCATGTAATTCATCAATGATGCGTAAATATTCAACACGCGAGTCGTTCTTGACTGTACCTAAGCAAAGTTCGTCGTAAATTACACTATGCACAAGTTGCCGGTCTGCTGTGTCTGGGACGAGTACGTTGAGCCCATGCTTAGACTCCAAGCGTCCCCGATAGAAGTCTTGTTCCATGGTGAAGT
>JAHDIM010000232.1 GCA_020630805.1 Anaerolineales bacterium | reverse complement strand
CTCGGCGGCTGGGATCTCATCAATACCAAGTCAACACAACAGCCAATGTAATAACGAGACTTGTGCTGAGCTTGCCGAATGTATCCCGCGCACGCCATCTAAATTCTGACTTTAGTGTGCCTCGTTCCCATTCGACTACGCTCAGGGCAAGCAGTGCGCGGGATGACGTAAACGCGGTCAATTTGGCTAGCAGACTTGCTTAGCTTGATGCGAATAACGCCACACCGTGGACTGCCTGCCCTGAGCAACGTCGAACGGGTCTCTACAATGGCGATTTTTACACGCAGGTTCGGTGAACCCCACGTAAATTATGGTCTACCGCACTTCCCCACGCGCGATAAACGAATAATCAATATTGTTCGGGTCTGTGTTGGGCTGCCATTGGATGCGCACTTCGTAGTCTACGCCTTCGTTGACACCTAAGGTCTGGCTAAAGCGTTGAAACCCTGTGCTCAACAACGCCCCCGTTTCTGCATGCCGAATTGCGATCACGACGGTTGGCGTTTCAACCGCCACATTGGTGTTGTTGATCAACTGTCCTTTGAAAATCGCGGCTTCTGGGGTGTACTCTTGCGAAGAGTCGACAACTTGGAGTGATGTGAGTTGAACATCCGTCGCCCACGTAAAAGTCTGGTCTAACTGCACTAAGTAGTTCGCCGCCTTGGCCTTGGCATCATCTAACGCCCGCAGTGGCCCCCAACTACACAGTGTGCCTGCTCCACATAAGTCATACGGAATGCTTTCCCCTGGTGGAATAGCATATAGCGCCGTGTCCGTCATCGCCGCATCAATTACGTTGCTGTTTTCATCGTAGACCCCGGCCACCACGCGCACAGTGATGAATTCATCGCTGTTGTTGACGACGTTCCCCACAATATGGACATCGTTTTGGGCATCCACATAGCTGGAAAGCGGCGTTAGGTTCACGTTATACGGCTGATTGACTTCGCTAACTTCAGCATCGTAATAGATCTGGGCACTTAGCGCGCTGACGTCTGCAATCGCTGGTGGCATAGGTACCGTAATCCGAAAAGGCCCTTTCTCTGCTGACCGCAGATACCCAATAGAGACATCCGCAGGACTAGCCGCCACGAGTTGGCCATCTGCACTGCGAATTGCGACAGCAACGCCATGCAAGCGGACGGGGCGAACTGTGTTGTTATAAATTTCACCAGTGATATGCAGGTTACGCCCATCTTCCACAATCACAATCCCTTGTGGCTGATTCAAGCCAGCCGGATAGCCTTCTAGGACATTCGCATTTGTAATTCGGGCGGCAAAGCTACTTGGGTTTACCAATGGATCTGCGACAATGAGTTCAAACGGCGCTGTCCCTTGTGGCGTAATGTGCGTGACGCCACTGGTGGTGTTTCCGGTGTGGATGATGTTGTTATTTGTGTCAAAGACTTCAATTTCAACTTCAACATCCCGAATAGTGACTTCAGAGTCGTTGCTAATTAGCCCGATGATGTGCAGTAAGTCTTGGCTATCCTTATAGGCATAAACTTCGTTGATGCCCAAGGTCAACTGCTGTGAGACGGACGTGTCAACTTGGACATCAGCAGTGGGTTCTAGCACCATCACCTTTTGGGAGGCGTCTGACGTGGGTTGATTGAAATTACAAGCAAGGGTGGCTAACGCCAGCATTAGCAAAGCGAAGAGCGGAGTTTTCAAAGCCGATACGGTCATAAAAATAAATAAAAAATAATCTCAACTGTATTACTTAAATGATGGGTGTGCATGGAATCAGAACCCTCCACTTAAATAGCCGATAGAAGACACACTACTACGACAAGCTCAGCACAAGTCCGCGCTCGAAGATAGAGAGGATAATGACGAATGGGAATACTGTTACACCAATAACCAAAGAGATTCGTATCTTCTATCTTCTATCCTCTGATCTCTGTCTATTTTGATGTTACAAAATCCTTTATACTAGATGCAATGCCTACACCGTTTTATCATTTAGCCTTAGCGCAAGATATGCTGGCTTCAGACACGCTGTCTGCGCAAAATAAGGCTCGGTTAGAGGCAAACTGGTCCGCGTTTTTGTTTGGCAACATCGCTGCAGATGCACAGTCGTTGAACCATCAGAAACGGGTCGAAACCCATTTTTTCAATGTGCCATTTGGAAAAGATGACATCGCGTATGAAACGATGTTTGCATCGCATCCGGAACTTGAAAAAGCGGACGACTTAGCAGCAGCCCATGCGCTGTTCATTGCGGGCTATATGTGTCACCTTTGGTTGGATCAACGCTGGATTGTCAAAATTCTGATGCCAGTGTTTGTCCAAAATCAAATCACAGCTGACTGGACCGAGGCAATGTTTTTGCACAACGTCCTCCGCGTGCATATAGATCGGCAAATCTTGCCGCAACTAGATGACACCGTTGGAGACGTTCTGGTAACAGCAGAGCCAACCAATTGGCTACCTTTCGTAACCGACTCAGACTTGGTGAATTGGCGCAACTTTGTTGCTTTGCAATTACAAGGCAAGGCCCCTATTCGTACTGTTGAGGTGTTCGCCCAACGGATGAAACGCGATCCAGCCGAGTTTGAAAATTTATTATCGGACAAAAGCGCTCTTCACGAGCGTATTTTGCAATACTGTTCTTCAGAGTTTCTAAGTTCTTTTCGCGCGCAGGCTGCTGCGCATAGTGTTCACATCATCAACACCTACTTGAACTCATGATCATTATCAATCGCTCGCCCCTTTATGACAGCGTTGGCGTCTTGCAAGAATCGCAAGTGGATAACGCACGTCTGATGCTTGGCGAATCTTGGGAACAGTTTTTACAGCGCGAAGCTGAAGTTGTGCGCATCATGGGCAGCAAGCTCGATGATCGCTTCACGCTTATTCGGCACATTGGCAAAGAACGCACTTCCGTCTTACCAGACCAGCAGCGCAATACGCCTGACTTGCTGCTCATCGGCCCGACTGGCATTTGGAGCATCCTATTAAGTCACGTCCGCGGCGACTATAAAATTGATGGAGATCGTTGGTATCGCTACGATCCGTCTGTCACAGACTACGTTGAGCAAGACAACACGTTGGCAGAACAAGCCCGCGTCCTGTCTTCAAATCTAATGGATCGGTTGCAGGCTGAAGAATTGCCGCCGTGGGTACACCCGCTGGTCATCCTGACCAATCCGAACGCCAAGACCGACCTCAACGAACCTGCCGTCATTACCGTCACGGTCGACCAGATCGGTCGTTTCACTGATCTTGAGATTGAATCACGCCTGAGCGTGATGAGCGCTTACGAAGTCACGCAAGTGCGCGACAGTCTATCCGCAGCGCCTATCAATCGGTTGACGGACTTTGAAAGTAAGTATGGTGGTGAAACCACAGGCATTCCAGCGCGTCCGGTTCAAACCGCCGAACTGACCTACCCAGGCTCAGACGAACGGCCACCCGAGCGCAAAACAGTAAACCGCAAACGCCGGATGGGCATGACCCCTCTCCAGTGTGGTTGTATTACCTTACTCGGCCTACTGATGTTCGTCATCTTAGGCTTCTTCGGGCTTTATATGCTCAACGATTTGTACCCAGAACTGCTTTCACAGTATCTGCCCTTTTTCTAAGCGTTTTTACGCAACTTCATTTTTCATGCGTTATCTCATTACTGGAAATAAAGGCCAACTTGGGTCTGCCCTTACTGAACGTATACCGGCAGCCAATGTGGTCGGTGGCGACCTGCCTGAATTTGATATTACTGACTACACCATGGTGCGACGGGGCATCGAACGCGCCAATGTAGATATTGTCATTCACTGCGCCGCTTACACCAATGTCGATGGCTGTGCGAAAGACCCTGCCTTGGCATATCAGATCAATGGATTAGGCACAAAAAACATTGCGCAGGCCTGCGCCGAAGCCGGCATCCCGATGGCGTTAGTCAGCACCAACGAGGTCTTTGACGGTGCCAAAGCCGGTCCCTATTGGGAATTCGATCAACGTAACCCGATCAACGGCTACGGCAAGTCAAAGTATGCAGGCGAATACTACGCCGAGCATTTGTTGAACAAGTACTACATCATTCGCACGTCTTGGCTATATGCCGCTGGCGGCAAGAACTTCATCCACCGCATTCAAGAGCTCGCTGACGAACGCGGCGAACTTAGCGTCGTGACAGACGAACTCGGTATTCCAACGCGCGTTGCAGACCTTGCTGACGCGATTTTGAATCTGGTCAGTACCGGACGTTATGGGATGTATCACCTCATCAACAACTATGCAGACGGTGAAATGCCCTCCCGCTGGGACTTTGCCAAACTCGTGCTAGACCTTAGCGGTCGCACCGACTTCCCACTGCATAAGATCAAACTCGCCGACTGGAAACGCGCGTCCACACCGCCACCAAACGGCGTCCTTGGCAACATGACCGCCAAAGCCTTAGGGATTGAGCTGCCAAATTGGAAAGACGCGGTAGAGGAATTTATCAACGGTCAATAATCAATGGTCAACAGCCATTGGTCAATTGATAGCTGACTATTGATAAATGACTATTATTTCTGTGGTGATTCCAAACTGGAACGGCAAGAAATTTCTTGCGCCGTGTTTGGACTCGCTGTTGGCGCAGACTTGGCCCACTGTCGACATCATCATTGCGGATAATGCCAGTTCGGACGGGTCACAAGACTTCATCCGCAGTAATTACCCGATGGTCAATTTGGTCGCGCTGGATGATAATTACGGCTTCACTGGCGCTTGTAACGCGGGCATGGAAGCGGCGAAGGGCGAGATTGTCATCTTGCTCAATAATGACACTGAAGTTGCACCAGACTGGCTGAGCGAAGTCGCAGCGGCTTTTGAACGCTATCCCGACGCTGGCATTGTTGCGTCTAAAATGCTGCTCTTTGATCAGCGTGACACGTTCCATACGGCTGGAGACATCTTTCGCACAGACGGCACCCCAGGGAATC
Organism: Anaerolineales bacterium; assembly: GCA_020630805.1. Classification (GTDB taxonomy): domain Bacteria; phylum Chloroflexota; class Anaerolineae; order Anaerolineales; family UBA6668; genus JAHDIM01. The sequence goes on along the minus strand of JAHDIM010000232.1, from coordinate 1,303 downwards.
GCGGCGTGTGGCAAAAAGACGAAGGCCAGTTTGTTGAAGGGCCAGTCTTCTCAGCCTGCGGTGGCTCATCGGCCTATCGCAAAACCATGCTGGACCAGATTGGACTGCTGGACAATGACTTCTTCTTCTCTTGCGAAGATGTAGACATTGCGTGGCGTGCGCACCTACAAGGCTGGAACACGGTCTATGTTCCTAGTGCAGTGGTGTACCATCACTTGAAGGCAACCGGCGGCGGCACAACGGCCAGCTTTTACGATGGCCGTAACTTCATCTATGTGCTGGTGAAGAACTTACCCAGCGGCTTGTGGCGCAAATATCGCGGCGAGATTGTTGCCAAGCAATGGTCCATTGCCACGGATGCGCTGAAAGCTTGGCGCGGCGCAGCTGCCCGCGCAACCCTAAAGGGCCAACTTACGGGGCTCATGCATATACCCCGTTTACTCAGAAAACGGCGTGCCATTCAAGCCGCCAAAACCGCCACCGATGCGGAGATAGATTTATTGCTTACGAAGAGTAGAGAGTGATTAGTAGAGAGTGGAGAGCGTTTATTTGACCTCACTACCCACTCTTCACTACTCACTATCCACTCAGTCCCATGTTTCTTTCCATTATTATTCCCGCGCACAATGAAGCGCAGCGGCTCCCGATTTCTCTTGAGCAGATCGATACTTTTTTGAGCCAGCAAACGTTTGACTACGAAGTGATTGTGGTCGAGAACGGCAGTTCAGATGACACTGCCGCTGTCGTGCGATCATTCATGTCAAAGATGCCTTATTTACGCCTCATTGAGAGCGATAAACGTGGCAAAGGTCTCGCCGTACAAGATGGTATGTTGGCGGCGAACGGCACTTGGCGTTTCATGGCCGACGCCGACCTTTCGATGCCAATTGAAGAGTTGGTCAAGTTTCTGCCACCAGCATTAGACAATTTCGACATTGCCATTGGCTCGCGCGAAGCACCCGGCGCTGTCCGCTACAACGAACCGGCTTTCACCCACTTCCGTGGGCGCGTCTTCAACAAAGTCATCAAGTGGTTTGCCTTGCCAGACTATGAAGACACGCAGTGTGGCTTCAAATGCTTCCATAAAGACGCCGCCGCAGACCTGTTTGCCGTCCAAACCCTCAGCGGCATGAGCTTCGATGTTGAACTGCTCTTCATCGCCAAGCAACGCGGCTACAAAACGCACGAAATCCCCATCAACTGGTACTTTGACCCAGACAGCAAAGTCCGCATGATTGAAGACTCACTTGCCATGTTTGGTGATATTTTGACAATCAGACGGAACTGGCGGAAGGGGTTGTAT
>JAHDIM010000231.1 GCA_020630805.1 Anaerolineales bacterium | reverse complement strand
CTGCTAATGAACTAGAACACAAAGGATGCTGGCCAAGGAGGGCTGAGCCTGTCGACGGAGACACAACCTAGTTCCTTGTAGCTTTCAACCAGCACCGCTGGTCGGTCACTCTGGATGGCATACACTCGCGTCCGGTAAGTCATCCCCACCGCTCCAAATACACCGCAATCGTCTCGCGCAGGGCGGCATACAGCGCTTCAGTTTCCGCTGCGCTGATGTCAACGTTGGCGTCAAATAAAATGGATGTCAGTACCCATTCTTGTTGCTCTGGGGCTAAGTCTGCCCAGATGCGAGTCGCATAGTCATCTGTCAATTGATCTGAAGATTGAAACCAATACACAGCCGAAAACGATTGTGATCCGTTCGGGTCGGCCAAGGCGACTTTGCGCAGTGGAAAGTCAGTCGCGACCAGATGCGTTTGTGAGTCTTCGAGTTGTAAGCCATACACTTCAAAACAGCGTTCTGGCCGATGGTGTGCGCGCCAACTATCGCTGGCGATGAGGATCATGGTGCCGGAAATGTCCTCCCATTCAAAGGCCCAGCGTTCTACCGCATCCGCACCATCACGACTGAGCATGTCGTATTCATCTGCCGTGAGCGGCTGCGGTGTGATGTCTAAGCTTGCTGGCGGCGTAAGGGCAACAGTGTGCTTGCTCGCTGCCTGAATTGGACGAGCGACGTACAGCAAGCTGGCAAGCGTAAAGGTTGCAATGAGAACCGGAGCCAACAGCGGCTGCCGTTGCGGGGTAATACGAAAGACTGACCCCGTTGGCAATGGTGCCCAGCGCAATAAGAGCAACGCCAGCAAACAAGCAATGACAAAGGTCAGTACTCCCAGCGGCACGTGGATGACTTCAGCAAACGTATCTAAGCCAAAGATGGGACCCGTGACGGTCAAAATCAACACGCGGAACAAGTTGCCAGCCAGTAGCACGACCGTGAAAAGCAGGGCAATAAGACCCCAGCGCCAACCGATTTGACGTTGTTCTAGCCAAGTCACGGCGAGTAAGAACATGCCTCCCGTCCAGAGGCTTTTGACGCCACTGCAAGGGAGATCGATGTGGGAGACGCCGTTTTCAAATACCAAAATGGTGTCGACGCCCACGCTTGTGATGTTGACTGTAGCCAAGATTTCGGCGACAAATTGAGCCGTGTACAGTCGCACAGGGTAGCCGACGAAGGTCTGCATGTGGTCGCCAAAAGGCAAGACGGCAATCATCAGGAGGGCTGCTGGTAGGCCGGCCTTCCAGCGCTGTGGTGTCAGCCACAGGCCGAGGAGCCCGTAGGAGCCAATGCCAAACAATGTCGCGGCTAGCGTGTTGACATCCCAAAAGCGCGCATTGAGTAGAAATCCAATGGTGCTAAACGCAACTAAAAGCAACGGGAGTGGTACCCACTGCGGCATTGCATCTAGTTTGGGACGCGTGCCAGAGTCGAGAATGCGAATAATCAGCAAAATGATGATGCCGACTAAGACAATCTGATTGGTGCGAAAGTCATGCCGTGTGGCAATGATTCTTAGATAGGGATAGATAGGGCGGAAGAGCGCGATCCACGTGCCAATTAAGGCAGCGTTGAGCAGAATGCGCACGAGCCGATGTTGTAGCACCGCTTGCCAGCGTGACTGGGTTACGAGCAACGGTGCGGTTTGAAAAGATTGATCCGCCATTGCGCAAATCTTAGTGCGGGATAAATGGCAGATGAAGAAACGCTATTGTTGCGTAGTGTTTGGGTACAGACAGAGGGGGAGAATAATTAATGGCTAAACGGGTAATTGCTGAATTATTAATGGTTGTGTCTATCCCAAGCATCTGGATGCTGACACAACCATTAACAATTAATCGTTCAGCAATTTAGCAATTAATTATTCAAACGGATCAACCTGATAGAGCTCTACGAGTACACCGTTGGCGCTTTCTGGGTGAATAAACGCGGCTAACTTGCCGCCAGCAGCAGGCACAGGCTCAGGGTTGATGAGCCTGACACCATGTTCTTTTAAGCGCTCCAGCATCGCATAGATATTGGTGACTTCAAGTGCAATGTGATGCATTCCTGCGCCGCGCTTGGCCAAATACTTTGCGACACCGCTCGTGTCATTGGTCGGGCGAATGAGTTCAATCTCACTGTCGCCAGTTGGGAAGAAGGCTACTTCCACTTCTTGCGAAGGAACGGCTTCCGTATGCGAAAGATCTAGGCCCAAGGCGTCACGCCAGAATGCCATTGAGTCGTCAAAGTCAGGCACCACAATCGCGACGTGATTAATGCGTTTGATAAGTTCGTTCATGTAATGAAGTGTATCAAGTTATGCCGATCAATTACTTCCCCAACAACTTCCAGCCGGTCGGCAACAAAATCGCGGCAGCGACAACCTTGACGAGATCTCCAATCCAAAAAGGGGTAAAGCCATAGGCGAAAGCTGTTGGCCAATCTACTGCCAAAATGGTTTTGAGGTAGGGCACACCAAAAACATAGATCACAGCGTTACCTAAGATCATTGCAACAATGGTCATCAGTACATTTCGGTCCCAGCCTAATTCTGCGAGCCAGCCGGTCAGGGCTGCTGCTGGTAGAAAACCGACCAAGTATCCGCCGGTTGGACCTGCAAATGCAGCTGGGCCTGCCATACCGCCTGCAAATACAGGCATGCCCATTGCACCTTCTGCTAGGTATGCCAGCACAGCCAATGTGCCACGTTTCCAGCCGAGTAGGGCGCCAACTAGCAAGACGCCAAATGTTTGGCCTGTAATTGGCACTGGGCCAATGTGGAATGAAATTTGAGCCGTCAATGCAATTAGCAATGAACCAGCAATAATCCAAACAATGTCATACAAGTAAGTCGCAGGTTGGGTTTGAGGGCGCCAAATATCGGCGTAAGTTGCAATCATAAAAAAATTACTCCAAGTCAAGTTATACGTCTTGTTGAGAACTGTCTACGCCCGCAAAATAGGGGGGTGACACCGTGCGCAATAACACAAAACTTAGTGCTGAGATACGCAAGGGAACCTTTTTGATGTGGATGGCGTCTATGCTATGGAGGAGAACCTGCTGGCGTAGCGTTTGCTTGCAAGCGGTACGCCAGCAACTCTTCTAATCAATGATGGGGAACGTCAGCGTGAAATTTGTGCCTTGTCCCAACACGCTACTCACGGCAATGGTCCCGCTGTTTTCAAGCACAAAGCGTCGTGTCGCAGACAGGCCTAGGCCATGTCCGCTAGACTTGGTTGTAAAGAACGGGTCAAAGATTTGACGTTGCACCTCACGGGACATCCCTGACCCCGTGTCGTCAAATTCTACGAGGAGATAGGTCGTAGTGGCAGTTCCGGGGGATTGGAGCGGCGTAGTGTTTGAGGTACGTACGGTCAGTGTGCCGCCTCCGTTCTCGTCCATGGCCTCAATTGCATTGATCATTAAGTTCATGACGACTTGTTGAAGCCGGGCGGCAGACCCCGAAATAACCGTCTTGCTGGCTGCTAATTTGGTCCGGATCTGAATGTTTTGACTCGGCTTTGGCTCTAGCAATTTGACATTATTGCGTAAAAGCGCATGCATATCGACTTCTGTTTTGGCAACCGCGTCTTCATCATTTGCGACGAGTGTCAAGAGTTGATCGGTCAGCTCAGAGCCTGTGGCGGCTGCAATCTTGATGCGGTTTAGAAAAGTTTGATCTTTTTCCGAAAGCTGCGCAGTCTGCTCAAGCGTGTCTGCTTCCATTGAAATCTTAGACAAAATGCTGCGGAAGTCATGCGAAATACTAGCTGAAAGGTGCCCAAAGTTTTTGAGCTGGGCACTCTTTTCTAACTTCCGTTGTAGCGCGGCGTATTCCACCGCAGCCCCAAACACCGCTCCCGTAAATTTGAGACTTTCGACTTCACCAGAGTTCCAAGGGCGCGCATCGTAATAGTCATTCAATGCTAAGTCACCCCACAACTGATCATTGACGAAGATTGGAATTGACGCAAATGATTTGATGCCAGAATTGACATACAAGACGCGTTGGTCTGGTGGTAACTGGGCTACGGGAGTCACAATTGGCTCGCCCCGCAGATAGATTTCCATCCAGTCGCCAAACGGCGTGCTGCTGAGTGGAAAGGATGTTGGCGTGAAGTCTTCGTCATCATCGGCGGCCCATTCTCCCAGAACGTGGATCATCCAGTCGTTGTTGGGTAATGGCGTTTGACAATGCAGCACTGCACGGTCTGCCTCTGACGCCTGTGCCAGAATTCGCAACACGTCTTGGACAACTAATTCCCAATCGACGTTGCGCAACAGCAACTGCGCAATTTCATTGGCAGCTTCTAAGATGGCGCGTTCACGCGTGAGAGGAGGTACAACGGAGTCGGACACGTGTCCAGATTATACTCTCTGGTACTAGAGAAAGTGCCGCGCCAATATTTCTCAAATGCAAGATTGTTACACTACAGACCATGGACGCTGCTGTTGCCATTCTCATTGTTGCCAACGACCCGCTGACCCGCGCTGGGCTAGCGGCGCTTTTGGCAACCACTGAATCGCTAGACGTGCTGGGGCAAATTGCGACCGCTGATCTTGAAGTGGGCATTGAAACGTACGACCCAGATGTGCTGATTTGGATTGCGGATGCCGATGCCTTCAGTCACGAGACAGATATAGAAGAGTTGCCGCCAATCGTTGCGCTAACGGCTGATGATGAGATCGCACTGCAGTGGTGGCAGACTGGCGTTGCAGGTCTACTTCCACGCGCTGCGGATGCTGAGCAAGTTGCCGCAGCCGCAGCGGCTGTGTTGCACGACCTCAATGTCATCGCGCCCGACTTTGTAGACCTGATCGGAATACAATCAGCAGTCCCTTCAGTCTTGCCAGAACCGCTTTCCGCACGTGAACTTGAAGTCCTCAATCTCATTGCCGAAGGGCTGCCCAACAAGACCATTGCTGAGCGTTTATTCATCAGTCAGAACACGGTCAAGTTTCACCTCAATGCCATTTTGCAAAAGCTAGATGCGCAAAATCGCACCGAAGCAGCAGTGAAGGCAGCGCGTTTGGGTGTGATCAATTTGTAACGGTCAATTTTCAATAGTCAACAATCAATGATCAATGAAGCGCGTTTCGGTGCGAAGATTACATTGAAAATTGACTGTTGATCAATGACTATTGACCATTGAACTACCCAATCGGGTAGGCCGCAACCATCCATCTGCACGGCGCAATCTATTGGTCAATTGCCTACACTATTAGCATGACAACTTTTGAAGAACTCTCTAACAGCTTTGCAGACGCAGTAGAAAGCGCTGCACAAAGTGTGGTGGGTGTGGCTGCGCGCCGCAAATTTCCTGCCACCGGTATCGTGTGGGATGACGCGGGTCACATTGTGACCGCCAACCACGTGGTGCATGACGATGAAAATATCACCATTATTTTGCCGAATGGCGAAACCGCTGAAGCCTCGCTTGTAGGTCGCGCTCCAATGGCAGACATTGCCGTGTTGAAAACCGAAGCCGAAGGACTCACGCCAGCCAAATGGGTCGCAGACGATGCGGTTCGCGTTGGACAATTGGTCTTAGCGATTGGCCGCCCTGGTGAAAACGTCCAAGCCACCTTGGGTGCTTTGAGCGGCATGGGTCAGGTGATGACTGGCGGGCGCAAGCATCGCGGACGCGGTAAAGGGCGCGGTCGCCATCATGGCCGTGGACACCATCGCCACGGGGGACAACGCAGCACCCAAAACGTGTTGATCACTGATGTCACCATGTACCCCGGCTTCTCCGGCGGCCCCTTGATCGCGGGTGACGGTAGCGTCTACGGTCTGAACACGTCCGGTCTTGGGCGCGGCGCAAGCACGACCATTCCGGTCTCCACCTTGCAAAAAGTCACCGCGCAGCTCATCGAACACGGCAAGATCGAAACCGGGTGGTTAGGCATTGGCCTGCAGCCAGTCAAATTGCCAGACGCGTTGCAAACCGAACTGGAACAAGACACCGGCATTTTGATTGTCTCCGTGGAAGAAGGCAGTCCCGCCCAAACCGCAGGCATCTTTATGGGTGACACCTTGGTTGGTGCAGGCGGTGCCAGCATCACCAATCCAGATGACCTGTTCATGGTCTTGACCGATGATGTCATCGGCAAAGACATCGAATTGCAAATCATCCGCGGCGGCGATGTGATGACGGTGAATGCAACCGTTGGCACAAAGCCAGAATAATGGTTTGATTGAAACGAAAACGGCGTTGGGTCTGAATGATCCAGCGCCGTTTTTTGATTC
>JAHDIM010000015.1:34025-35217 GCA_020630805.1 Anaerolineales bacterium | reverse complement strand
AGGAAACAAATCTTATGACGAAATCAAAACTAACCTTACTCATCGCAATTTTTGCGCTACTCACGTCTGGCTGTGCCAAGGCTGTCGCTGCCCTTGAACCGTTGGCTGCTGATGTTGCTGCCGCGCAAGTCAGCTTTGTTGACGAGGCAGCTAATGATGAAGATGGCGAAGAGATCGAAGACGAAGTTGATTCGCGCGCCCAAGCAGTCATCGCCATTGCACGCGGTTTGCCGGAAGTCTCGCAACAAATAGCAGGGCGCACAGATCTGGAAGTGGAGGCTTGGCCTGCTGAGGACGATGCCAATGCTTGGGAAGTGGTCTTCTTCTCTGACCAAACAGGCGAATACACTTGGGTGATGTTCGAACCTGATTCAAAGACGGTCATTGAGTTTGAAAGCGGCATTGAACCGATCGAGGCGGAAGACTTCGACGATGATACTGCTGATGATGACGACACCATGGAAGAAGTCGAAGCACCAGACGAAGATGACTCGTCAATGGGTGGCGGCATGATGGGTAACAATATGGACGGTGGCAATTCAATGCAGCCATCTATGGACATGATGGACTCGGATGACATCAACGGAGACTATGAATTCGATGAAGCTGACTATGATGCAAAGATGCAAATTGGGCGCGAATTGGCACTTCAAGATGGTGAATTACGCTCAATTTTGGATCGGAATCCGAATTGGCAGGTAGAGGGGTGGCCAGAAACGGATTTATCCAAAGGGGTTTGGGCGTTCTACTTCTACTCCGAAGATTGGGAAACCCAGCTTGCTGCCGCCCAAATTGACGTTGAAAATCGTGTTGTCGTTGAGACTGAACTGCCGCGCCAGCTTTCTGATGCCGAGTATGCGCAACAAAAATCAACGGTTGAGCAATTGCTGCTCCAAGATCCTGAGGTGCAAACAGCTTTTGGTGATACAAGTAACCTGACCATCGAAAGCACGTTTGATGGATTTGGCAATATCTGGTTCGTGACGCTGCACAATGGTCTGATTGGCTATTCCTCAGGTGTGTACGTTGGCCCTGAGGAAATCGAAATCTACTGGCTCGACTCGATTGATGTGGCTGAGCATACAGGCGAAATGGATCTCCGCGAAAAGGCCGTCGAAATTGCTTGGAACGACGAAACTCTGTGGCCAAAGTTGGAAGGTAATGACAACTGGACAACGCTCGTTTCGCCGCA
>JAHDIM010000015.1:32546-33925 GCA_020630805.1 Anaerolineales bacterium | reverse complement strand
GTGAGTCGCGTGACCGATGAGGTTCATTAGACATCAAATAGACAAACCTTGTTTCTGTGGCGGTGTCTTGAGTTGCACATTCGACTTCGCTCAGTGGGGGGCGTGTCTGTGCTGTCAAATAATTGCACACGCAGACTGAGTTTAAATGTGGCTTAGACATAATCGTAACGCCTTTGACAGAAAAAGAGATATAAAACGTCCCCCACTGAGCAGCGTCGAAGTGCAATTGTAGAGTATTCTCTCTGAAAGAATGTAACACCTACTCAAACAAGAATCACTAGCCAACCAGCCAACTTACCCACTAAAATACCCCTATATGACAGCAACAATAATCGATGGAACAGCAGTCGCCCAAAAGGTGCGGGAAGAGGTCGCGGAACGCGTTACGAAGCGTGTGGAAAGCGGTAAATCTGCGCCGATGTTGGCGACTGTGTTAGTTGGCAATGACCGGGCGTCGGCGAGTTACGTGCGCGCTAAGCACAAGGCCTGTGGCGAAGTTGGCATTGAAACGCGCGGTTATCAGCTTAGCGAAACGGCAACGCAGTCTGAAGTTGAGCGCTTAGTGTCAGAACTGAATGCTAATCCAGAAGTCTCGGGGATTTTGGTGCAACTGCCACTGCCAAATCATCTGCATGAACACGATATTTTGGATCTAGTCTCGGCTGAAAAAGATGTGGATGGCCTTCACCCGATGAACATTGGGTTGCTGGCAATGAAAGATCGTGATCCATTTCACGTTGCGTGTACGCCGCTAGGGTGTATTCGTTTGCTGCAAGAGTACGGGGCTGAGATTGCTGGAAGTCATGCTGTTGTTGTGGGGCGCTCCAATTTGGTTGGATCCCCTGTCGCCCAGCTCTTGCGCAATATGGATGCAACCGTAACGGTTTGCCATTCACAGACCAAAGATTTAGGCGATATCACTCGCACTGCCGACATTTTAGTCACGGCAGCGGGCGCTGCGGAATTGATCGAAGGCAATATGGTCAAGCTGGACGCTTATGTAATTGATGTCGGCATCAATGATGTGTGGGTTGATCATCCCGCAGATACACTCTATGTCAGTGCTGAAACAGGCGACAATTTTGTTGCGCACCGAGGGGATGAGTCTGAAAAGGGCAGTCGCCGTAAGCAAGGTATTCTGCAACTGTCGACGGAAAAAGTTTGGTTCAACGCTGATGCGGTACCCGAGATTCCGAAAGAAGATCAGGTGAGTTTGTTTCGCAAGGCGCGCATGGCTGGGGATGTCAATTTTGAAAGTGTCAAACACGTAGCGAGTCATATCACACCTGTGCCGGGTGGCGTGGGCCCAATGACGATTGCGTACCTACTCGTGAATACTGTCAACGCAGCTGAGATCCTCGACGCATGCTAATTACGAT
>JAHDIM010000015.1:15940-32446 GCA_020630805.1 Anaerolineales bacterium | reverse complement strand
AAGAATTTGTATCACTTTTGGTGGGATAAAGTCGATGCTGCATTACTAAATGCGATTGAGGCACAGGGCGACCGCGTGCTTGTGGATCTCACCTCAGGGGAATATGGCCGTCTGATCCGCGCGAAATCCTTGCCAGATGTACGCATTGTGTCAGTCAACTTCCGCGAATGGCGCAATGGGCAATATAAGCTGGTCAGTACGTTTGCAAAGCAAGCGCGCGGCTTTATGGCGCGTTATTTGCTTGAAAACCAAGTTAGCTCAGTGGAAGGATTGAAGAACTTCGATGCTGAAGGCTATCGCTACAATCCTGATCTTTCTCAGAAAGATCGGCTGATTTTCTCACGCGGGGAAGGGCCGAAAGGTGTTTTATAGATTGATAAGACCTAACAAAAAGGCAGCGGTATATAACTCTGCCTTTTATATTTAAAATTCAAAATGTGGTTATTGTTGACCTTATATAGCCATGAGCTCTTGCCATCTAGCAAGCAATAATTCAGTGTAACTTGAACTATCTAACCCGTAGTTTCCAAGCCCAAAGCCTTCATTGAATTCTACAAGTGCAGTTTCTCCGCTTTCTAAAATGCCAAAGTCTAGTGCATAGCCTGCGACAGATTCATTCTGCTTATCTAAATTCTGAATTGCCTGATTTACGACATCAACATCAATGTCAGCATCAGGATCGCCCTGATATTGATGAATTCCTAAGATCTTTGATTTACAGACGTATACGCGATATTCGCTGACCCATTGGACAATTTCTGAGCAGAGAATGTCTATATGTCTTGGAACCTTATTGATGGCGTTCAGATGTGACGGTTTGGAAAAGACTTGGCCTGTAAAGCGTTTGAGGTCGTCAGCCGGCTTAGCAAATAGTGGTTTGTTATTAGACTTTATACTACTCGTTAATTCTGAAATTGTGCTTCGCCAAACTTTACGATGCATAAAATTAGTTAGCGAAGTAGGGTAGTCCAGCGGTTTTCTGTAGCTGATATCTAAAATTTTTAGTGCCTTCAATGATAAGTCAATATCAGCTACAAAGAATACATCTCGCGCCAGCCTCAGCTGTCTACGATGCATTTTCTTAGTTGTAAACAACTCAATTGCTATATTACCTTTAGATAAGGTGTCAAATACAGACTGAGATTCGGCTCGTAATTTGCTTGCCCCTAGTTCTTGGATATATGCTCGGCTAAACATATTTTGCTTGTGGTGAAGGCTCAAGAGAGGTGTTGTAGGATAAACAATCACCGTAGAGTGCTGTCTGGACTGTGGGTATAGAGCATTTCGTGATTTTCAGCGACTTCTTTCCAAGAGTTTGGGGTCTTGTATTCCCCAAGGAGAATATGATCTGCAGCTCTTCTTACCTGTAGTGCGCAGTAGTGTGGATGCACGCGTCCAACACCTGTACCAAGTCCAGGCATTGCAATTGTTTTCACATGGTCAGAAATTCTCTGACCATTCAGCGCTCCCGTTCTAAACGATCCATTTTTTAGCAACCGAAAAACCGCGCGTGAGGCTAAATACGGATTGACTGAATTTTGTAGCCGCATTGGCACGCGCATGGTGGGGGCAGCTATTAGAAACGGTATTTTGGCATTATCTGTTTTGACAATGTCAGCCTCTCCGACTAGCAGTTCTCCGTCATGAAAGTCATTAATTTGCCGTCTAACTTTTGTTTGAATGTCTTCGCCAAAATGTTGCATATAGACTAAATCAATGCCGCCATCCATAAACCCAAAACTGTTAGCAGGGCTAACGACTGCATCTACAGATAAGTCTAGAATGGAACCTTCATACACTTCGACAAAAGGGAGATCGCCCAAAAATTTACGCCAAGCAACTGTCAATAAACGACTGATTGAACAAAGCACGAGTTTTTGAATTGGAACTTCAGATACTTGTGAATTTGTCATCGAGTGTATAAAACGAAACGGGTTGCTTCAAGCAACCCGTTTCGTGATTAAGTTTATTCTTCTGCGAAAAATGCTTCACAATCTAAATCCCCATCTGGTGTTACTTCGGCAATGTCCCACATCCGGTCGAATTCTTCTAGATAGTTGGCCGCAATCCCAAAGTCGGTAATCAGCAGAACATTTTCGTCGTTACTCTTATTGGCGTTACCGCTGAAATTGAACGAGCCGGTTAGCACGAGCAGGTCGTCAACAATCCAAACTTTGTGGTGTAGCACACCCGGATTTCCATCTTGGCGCACCGCGAGGCCGTTGCAATGCAGCTTTGTGAGCTCACTGAAGCGTGTTTCACTCGCCCGCTTTTCAAAGATGCCTTTCACATCTACGCCTTCTTGATGTTTGAAGAGTAGTAGATCACCAAGGTCATCATCGGTAAATGAAAAGGCCATAAAGCGGATGCTGGACTGGGCGTTGTCGAGCACATCCACAAGGTTGAGCGTGACATCATCTTCAGGTGAGAAAAGGACGGCAATGGCGGCGTCGCCAACTTGGACAATTTGCTCAGGCAGCGTATATGGCGAACGCGGGCCAAATTGGCCTTCGCGCATTTCTTGGAATTCACGCTCGTATTTGGCCGCCATGTCTGGGATGTGCAAGATCAGCACATTGTTGTTATTTCGGAATGTACCATTCACGGTGATGTTCATGGATCCAGTCCACACCGTTTCATTATCAAAGATAATGAATTTGTTATGCATCAAGCCGCTGCGCGAGTCCGACAAGACCTCAATGCCGGCTTCTTCCATCATGTGGAATTGGCCGTGACCTTCGTCTTCATCTTCTTCTAGACCGTACTCGTTGTCGGTGATCCAGACGACTTCTACGCCGCGATTGTGTGCATCGATTAGCGCCTCGGCAATGACATCTAAGTTGAATTCGAATGCGGCGATGTGAATTGATGTCTCTGCAGAATTGATCATTTCAATCAATGTGGCAAGCGGCGTTTCTTCAATTTCTTGTGCGCCACCTTGGGAGACTGGCACCGTGAAGTAGGTTTCCCACCAGTCTGCTTTGACAATTTCGGCATCCGGTTGCGGCGTAAGCGCAGCTGCTTCTAAGGTTGGTAGGATGCGCTGTTCGCGAATTTCTGGCGTTACGTCTTCAACTGCGGGTGCGTCTTCAACAATCTCTTCTAAGACTGGCTCCGGAGTGGCATCCTCTTCCGGTAAGACTGCAACTTCAGCTGGCTCTTCTTCAATGAGTTCAATGCCCTCATCCAGCGGCTCTAGCTCAAGATCATAGTCTTCGTAGCTCTCGTCTTCAATGCCATCGGCTTGCGTGCTACTACCGTCCCAGCCCGCAGGTGGGGTGGCTGTGTAGAAATCATCAATGTCGGGCAAGTAGATAAGTTCGCCTTCCCAAACTGGCTCGTCAGCGTTGGTACTGCCGCTGTCGCTACTGCTACTACTGGAACTGCTTGGCGTGTCGTTGAGAAAGATCAACACGGCAACCCCAATAATAAGACACAGGATTGCGCCAACGACTGCGCCGATGATGATTTTGGTGCGTTGAGTCATAAGGAGGAGGGATCAGCTGTCAGCGATCAGCATTCAGCTAGTCTACTTGACGATCTTGAGTAGCTCTTTGAGCGTAAGAGCTGGTTTGTCAGCCGGTGAATTATCTAAGAAGTCATCGATGCTGGTTTGACTAACAGTGATGCCTTGTTGAGCGAGCAGTTCACCAGTCGCATCGAGGAATTTCTTGAGTTCTTTCAGGTTTGCATCGCGCGAATTCCCAGCATACTTCGGAATCCACTTGTTAATGCGCTTTGACGCACTCTTAATAGCTGCTTCACCAAGTTCGATCTTTTCTGCCGCAGCAGCGTCATCCTCATCTGCGGTTGCTTCTGCAACCTTCGTTGCCTGATCTGCAATCCAGTTGAAGGCGACCTTCGCCGTGTCATCATCGAGGTTGTCTAGCAATGCTTCATTTTGCAGCAACGTTTCGGCCAAATAATCAGCGCGTTCTTTTACAACTTTGTTTTTTGCCATAGTTCTCTTCCGTCTCACGACGTCATGAATCCGCAACGTGCCCCAACGGTGCTGTTGCTGTCTGCGGAAAGTTTCTCTTAACGTCTTTATGGACACGGGGAAATTGTACTATGACACGAATCGAAGGTGTAAGGTGTAATGCGTAAGGGGCTTGGGTAACTGAAGATATGGGTTACCTGCGGTGCATATCTCAGTGCGATGCAAACAACACAAGGCAATAAGACACCAAAATTACGCATTACACCTTACGCATTAGTTTGCATTGTTTTCAGGCGGCAACGTCCGCAAATAATTCACAACAGCCCACCGCTCCTCATCCGTCAACACATCTCCCCACGCCGGCATGGCGGGGTTTTCAGGATAACCGTTGGTGATCCAGTCGTAGAGGGTGCCATCAGAGTGGACTCCGTAGATGGCATGTTCGTGTAGGTTTGCGGGTCTAGGAACAAGATTGATAGCCGCAGGGCCATTGCCTTCGCCAGTTGCCCCATGGCACACGGCACAGTTTTGTCCAAACTTGATCTCACCGAGAGCAATTGACTCTGCGGTCATAGGGTAGGGATTAGGAACATCTGCGAGGTCAAGTTTGGCGCTGCCCCAGCCAAGAAACAGACCAGCAGCAGTCAGCCCAAGCATTGCCGCTTGGAAACTGCCAATGGCTTGCTTTTTACGATTGCCAACATGGAAGGTGTTGGCGGCCCACATGGCAAGGGCTGCTGTGATGATCAAAATACCGATCAGGGCGTTGCGGAGAAGACTTGTGTCTGTGGCAGTGACTTGTTCCACAATTTGGAGTGGAAGCGTAAATTCGGCGTAGGAGTCGAACGCGTTAGGACGGCGGATCACGACTTCTGTGAACCAATCATCTGGCAGGCTGAGGTTAGAGGCTTGTATAGAGTAGACCCCTTCGCCGCGATATTCTGCACGGACTTCACTTGGCGCGAGTTCGCCTGAGTTCGGCGTAAAGCGAAGGATCACATCCGTAGCGTCATCGACGAGGAGGCCAGTCTCGTCTTCAGTGAGGGTCACTTCAAACAGATTGATGCCGACTGTGCCGGGTAGCACGTTCAGATCGATAGTGACGCCTTCATCGCTTTGCGCATATTGCATGCGTTCGCCAAAGGATGCCGCGAGTGGGGTGGAGGCAAAGTACACGGCAGCAAGCAGCAAGCCAATGGCTAGCCCAACTTCGCCAAACACACTTTGATACAAATGCTGGGCGATGTTATCGGTTTCAACGTCGAATGCATCTGAATTTTTACGCAGCGCCTTGGCGTCTTTTTGCAATTGCGGTCGCAAAATCAGTAGATTGAGCGCGGCCAAACCGATCATCGGCAGCAAAATAGCAAGCTTGAAGAGTAGGGCGGTGCCGTAGGTTGTTTCAAAGAGCGCATCCCATTCACCAACGGTCAGGAATGCCGTGTAAATCCCAGTCACAAGCAGCGCGCCAACTGTGACGAGACCCACATTTGAAAAGCGCGGGACTAGCTCTGCGCTTAGCAATAAGCGCTGTGTATGGGGCAGTGTCCGAGCCTGCCATAGCCCTAAAAATAGATAGGCTAAGCTGCCTAGCCAGATGCTGGCGGCAATAATGTGTAGCCAATTTGCCAGAACCGGCAGCCAAGGCGAAGGCGCTGCCGCAACATGGGTACTAAGGCTATGCGCTAAGACAATGCCGCCCATCGTCAATGCTGGAATCCAACGATTGCGATTGAAGGTTGCAATTAGCAAAAAGATCAACGCTAGCTGGATGAGCCACAGCAAGCCATAGCGCGTTTCAAAGAGTAGGTCGCCAACTTCGCCGCTCATCAGCGCCGTAAAGAACGGGATCTCAGTGGCAGTTACGGTCTGTTCAATTAGGCGCGTCAAGTTGCCAATGACAAAAATAACGAGCCCGGCTTCAAACAGATAGGTGAACCAGCCGTAAGGATGATTGGCAGGGTTATCTCCGGTGGGTCTCACTTTCTTCCACGCAGGTTCCCAAACATAGGGTTTGAACACCACAATGCCTGCAAGCAAGGTTGTTCCGAGAATGAAAAGCCAGCGGGTCAAGACACTGGCAATTGAGACCGTTTCGACCTCAGAGACGTTGGCGGAGACAATCGCGAGCTCATCGGCTTCAAATTCACCAACTGCGAATGGAAATGTCCCTGTCGTGATGTGCCCATCAACGATGGAAAGTGCTTTCCATGAGACGGTGTAGATGCCTTCAGGAAGTTGGGTGAGCGCTACCGTAATATGTGTCGGGTCGGCTGGATCGATGCGGGTGTCGCCGTCTTGAACTTGAATGCCGTTTGCATCTAAGACTTTGATGCGTGTGAAGCCGGCTTCAACAGGCTCCGTCACCCACATTTCAACGGTCAACGGCGCTTCAGTGAGAATCGCGTTTGGCTCTGGACTAGCTGTAATCAACAATGCATGCGCCGAAACATCGCGTACGAAGACGAAGGCGAGGAGGACGAGGCTAAGAGTGAGGCTGAAGCGTTTGAGAATTTGCATGTTTATTAGTTTGTTAGTTGGCTGGTTTGTTAGTGGTCTTGGGTTACCCAAGGCTCACTAACAAACTTACAAACGAACCAACTAAATCACTCCGTGATTGTAACCATAATCGACGCGCCGTCTTCGAATTCGATGTGGTCGCCGTCAGCAATGTACACGCTGATTTCGTGCATACCGGGATCAAGCTCGCGGATGACTTGGTCATAGTCTAGTCCCATAACCATGCCGATCGAGGTTCCGTCAACGTAGACGTGCCAATGGCTGCCATCATTGTCGAGTTCAAAGTTTTCGACTTCAACTTCGATCTTGAAATCTTGTCCAGTTGGAAACTCTGCCCCATCTTCCGGGGCGGTGATAATGATCTTTTCGCCGTTGGCGTTGGGCTGACGCTCATCATGGCTGTCGCCAGAGTGACCGTCAAGTCCGCTGTGTTCATCGCCGTGTTCCATGTTTTCCATGGTGTCTGCTGGTGCGCCTGAACAGGCGACTGCGAAGAGCGCAAAAATTGAGATGAGTGTAAAGAGAATAGTCTTTCGAGTATTCATGATTAGTTCCTTAAGTGCATAGGCTGAAGCCTATTGTTAGCGAAAAAACATGCTAAAGCATGTTGGTAAATTGCGAACACGCTTTAGCGTGTTTTCTGTTTTTTCCAAGGAATGAATTCCGTGGAAAATGGGGAAAGAAACTAACTTGAAATGGGTGGCGGGGTGACAGGAACAAGCGCTAGGCGTTGCGGCGATTGCCTCATGGCAGGTGTAAGTCGTAAGGTCATGCCACTTAGCGGGATGAGTACGGCAAACAAAAGAAGCACAGGTAATGTCAGCGTGCTGGTGAGCTGTCCAACCAGTGTACTTTCTTCCGTAACAGAAATGATGAGACCTTCTTCTGAAGAGGTGATGATGGCATCTGCGGCGGCAACTTCGGCATTGATGCCACTGAAACAACCGTGAGCCTCATTGAGATGATTGATGAGCGCCGTTGAATTTGCTGACCCTACTAAAATGTGGGCGTGCAAGGAGGGCAAGACACAAGACTTGGTAATCTCATTGCCAAACAGGTGCGCAAATGGAACAGCTAGCGTTGTGACAAGTAAGCTGGTTAAGATCCAAAGGCGTACCCAAACGTATGCTCTCATTCTGTCTCGGCTTCGGGAGATTTGCGGCGGCCCATGACAAGACCTACAATGCCGGCTAATAAGCCTAAAATCCCAGTTGCCGTGCCGATGTTGCCAAACATCTGAGCGCGATCAAGCTGGGCTTGCATGTCTGCTAACTGTTGTTCAATTTCACGGGCTTCTGAGACGCTTTCTGGGAATTGCAAAATCCGCGCGGACAAGACTTCTTCAGGCGATGCGGTGACATCGATCTCGGTGTCTTCTAGCACGCCACTGATGCGGACTTCATATTGCCCTTTGGCGGTTGGGAAGAGTTCGGTCGTGTATTCACCAGCTGTTGCACTTGGCTTCAGATCGCCTAGAAAGGTGCGGCCTGCGAAACTAACTTCAATGTCTAACGTGGCTTCTAAGTCTTCAACTGGAACATCGTTTTTGGTAACGATGAACAACAATGCGTTGCGTTCACCAACGATGACAGGTTCATTGACCCAACCAACGACAATTTTGTAGTCATCGATGATGACTTTGTCGTGTGCGGAAGCGGGTGCAATAGCGCCGAAAAGCACGAATGTTGCCAGCAGAACGGTAAGGATTAGTTTTGAAAAACGCAAGGTCGATTGCATGTGGCTATTGTACAATTTTTGCCATGGCCAGACCACGAACGGCTAATTTATTTACAGTACTCTTACTTCCGATTATTGGGGCGGTTGTGGCACTGTTCAGCATCACACAAATCGCGAAAGCGCATGCTGAATTGCTTGAAACGAATCCCATTCAAGGTGCCACACTTCAACAGGTACCAAAAGAAATAATTCTTACATTTGATGAACCTGTTCAGCCAGCCGCTTCAATCCGGCTGATCGGCGAGGGCTTTGCTGAGGTCATCGAGCTACCAACGCGAGTGGACTCACAACGGCTGATTGGGACTGTAGATCAGTTGGGGAAGACCGGACGTTGGACCGTTCAATGGGCAGTGATTAGTGCCGATGGGGACCAGATTTCAGGGAATTATCAGTTTGAACTGCAAGCTTCACCACCTTGGTCGTTGTGGGCTAGGTGGATTGTATATTCTATGATTTTTGTAGGGCTAATAGGATTTGTGTTGCGTAAGAAGGCTGGCTAACACAGATACGTCCCCCACTGAGCGAAGCCGCTAGTGCAACTAGGACCAACTCTGCTTATGCAGCCTAATATATAAACACCGATTCGGGCAATCCCAAAAATCCGCGTACCAATAGTTGATATTTATGCCAAACGTTTTATTCATCATTTCAGACGAGCACCGCCGCGACATGCTAGGCTGCTACGGCCATCCAATCGTGCAAACGCCAAATTTAGATGCTCTCGCCGCTAGCGGCACACGCTTCACAACTGCAATGACACCTTCACCTATGTGCGTGCCGGCACGGGCAGCACTTGCAACGGGGCTGTATCCACATCAAACGGGCTATTGGGATAGCGTGTTTGCTTACGATGGACGTGTCAAAGGCTGGGGCCATCATCTTCAAGCGCGTGGACACAATGTCACGTCAATCGGTAAGCTGCATTATCTGAATGGCGAGGCTGACACGGGCTTTACTGAACAAATTTTGCCGCTGCATATTGTCAACGGTGAAGGTTGGACCGAAGGCCTGCTGCGCAAAGAACCAGCTTCGTATGAATACTCGGCCAATGAATTTGCGACACAGATTGGCCGGGGAGAGTCGTCTTACACCGCCTATGACCGGCGCATTACAGATGCGACTTGTGATTGGCTACGCAATAAATCTACCGCAGAAGAAAAGCCGTGGGTGTTGTTCTGTTCGATGGTGAATCCACACTACCCATTGATTGCGCCGGATGAATTCTATGATCTGTACGCCGATCTTGAAATTGAATTGCCTGATCCAGATTTGGCGTTTCCAGATCATCCGGTTCTGAATAGATTTATTGAGTATTTTGAATATCGGAAGCATTTTACGGCTGAGAGTGCGCGTGAAGCCATTCGTAGCTACTACGGACTTTGCTCGTTCCTAGATGACAACATTGGCAAAGTGTTGCAGACCTTGCGCGAAACAGGTCAATATGACGACACCGTCATTATCTATACCAGTGATCATGGTGAACACCTTGGTAAGCGCCAAATGTGGACCAAAATGTCGATGTATGAAGAAAGCGCTGGTGTCCCAATGATTATTGCTGGACCCAATGTGCCTCAATCAAAGGTAAGCAATACTGCAGTCAACTTAGTAGATTGTGGCCCAACGTTTGTAGAAGTTGCGGGTGCGCCTGCCATGGATGACGGCCAGCTCGGCACATCGCTGCGTGACATTGCTAGCCAAGCTGATGATTTGGAGCGCATTGTCCTCACCGAATATCACGATGGTGGATCGATTACAGGTCAATTTATGTTGCGCAATGCCCGCTGGAAATATGTGCATCATGTTGGCTACAAAGCTCAGCTTTTTGATCTTGTAAATGACCCAGACGAGACTGAAGATCTGATTGATGTCACTCAGCATGCTGAGATCGTCGCGCATTTTGAGGCGCATTTGCATCAATTGTGTGACCCGGTTGCTATAAATGAACTCTGTTTTGCTGAACAAGAAGCCAAAGTAGAAGAATTTGGCGGGCGCGAGGGCATTCTGTCACGCGGAACCTTTGGGTTTACGCCCATTTCAGTTTGAGTTAGATCCGCTGAGACTAAATTTTTTACACGGATGGGAAGAGAACACGGATATTTTTATTGCATTATCTGTGTTCTCTTCCGTATCCGTGTATCCTTTCCGATATTCGCGTAATTCGCGTGCCAAAATAGACACCGAATTGATGCAACAATTGCAACATAATCAAAACAAATTCTTACCAGATGAAAAGACACGCACTCAACCCTCGGATTTATAAATCTCCATTTTTCGAGTCAACCGTCAAGTATGGCGCTGGCGACTTTGTGCCCTACAACGGCATGTGGATGCCGTACAACTATGGCGACACGATTGGGGAGTATTGGGCAACCATCAAAACAGCAACGCTGTGGGATGTCTCAGTGCAGCGCATCATTGAAATTTCAGGCCCAGATGCTTACCAATTTATGAGTCTGCTAACGCCGCGTGATATTTCAAAAGTGAAACCGGGGCGCTGTCGTTATGTCATCTTGACTAATTCGGATGGTGGGATATTGAATGATCCAGTAATGCTGCGGTTAGCGGAAGATCGTTTTTGGTTGTCAACTGCCGATGGTGATGTGCTGATGTGGGCGCAAGGCGTGTCAGTCTTCGCTGATATGGATGTCAATATCAGCGCGCCAGATGCGTACCCGTTGCAAATTCAAGGGCCAAAATCGCCCCAGATTGTGGCTGCTTTGTTTGGTGAAGAGATTTTGGATTTGGGTTACTACCACTGTACCGAGACTGAAATTGATGGTATTTCAGTTGTCGTCTCACGCACTGGATTTAGCGCCGAGGTCGGCTTTGAGGTCTACCTGCAAGGCAAAGAACGCGGCGATGAACTATGGGAAAAGATTATTGAAGCAGGCAAGCCACATGGCTTGGTGGTGTCATCGCCGAATCGTATTCGACGCATTGAAGCTGGCATTCTTGACTATCGTTCGGATGTGATGGTGACGGACAACCCCTATCAGGTAGGCATGGGTCGCTTAGTGAAGCTGGACAAAGAGGGCGGTTTCATTGGGCAAGCGGCGTTGCGCAAGATCAAGGAAGAAGGCGTCACCCGCAAGATGGTGGGCATCTTTATTGAAGGTGAGGCGTTAGAGACGCACAATGAAAATCGCTGGCCGGCGTTCAAAGACGGGGAACAGATTGGAGAATTGACCGCATTTGTGCACTCACCGCGCCTTAAAAAGAACATTGGCTATGTCATGGTGGATGTTGAGCATGCGGAAATGGGGAACCAGTTTACGCTCGAAACGCCATTTGGCGTACGCACAGCAACGGTGACAGACACGCCGTTTATTGATAAGGACAAGAAAATCCCACGCCAAAAGCTGCGGTGAGAATTAGCCGCGGATGAACGCGGAAACACGCGGATGGGGTTGTTATTTGATATCGTACGCGGATTACACAGATTTCGCGGATTATTATGCGCTTATGTATCCGACCTTAAGTAATCCGCGTTCATCAGTGCTCGTCCGCGGCTAATTCTTTCTCTTCCTCGAATGACAACTCCTATGCATGTCTAGGGTTGTTACAACTAGCCACATGACAATAAAAGAACGCTTTATCGGGACTTGGACGCTTGCTGCCGTGTATTACATCGCGCAGAATGGTGACACGTTTTATCCACTAGGACAGCATGCGACCGGCCAACTCAACTATGATGCCGCTGGTAACATGATTGGACAACTGATGGCGGAATCACGCGAGGCCTTTGTCTCAGAACATCGTCGTGCTGCCTCCGATGCTGAAATTCGCCAAGCATTTCTAGGGTATGAAGCGTATTTTGGAACGTACTCTGTGAATATAGCCACACAAGAAATGCAGCATCATGTGAAAGGAGCGCTGTTTCCAAACTGGGTCGGGACAACCCAAACGCGCTACTATTCATTCAATTCAGATTTCACACAACTGACGCTCAAAACGCCACCGATTGGGCGGTCTAAATCAATTGGGACGTTGGTTTGGACTAAGGTGACATAAGTCGCGGTTACGAAGTTACGGTGTGCTTAGTCGCTTTTGAACTTCGTACCCTCGTAACATCGTAACCCCGCAACAAAAAACTATGAAACACTTCTCACTCGAAGATCGCTACACACTTGAAGAAGGCCGTATTATTCTGACCGGCGTACAAGCCTTGGTGCGTATCCCGCTGGATCAGCACCGGGCGGATCAGCGTGCGGGGCTGAACACGGCAACGTTTATTTCGGGCTATCGTGGGTCGCCATTGGGCGGTTACGATATGCAATTGATGCGGGCGAAACATTTGCTAGATCAGCATCAGGTGGTGTTTGAACCGGGCGTGAATGAAGATATTGCGGCAACGGCGGTCATGGGGAGTCAGACGGTGCACGAGTTGCCGAATCCGAAGTATGACGGCGTGTTGGGTGTTTGGTATGGCAAAGGCCCAGGGGTGGATCGGTCGGGCGATATTTTCAAGCATGCTCAGACGACCGGCGTGGGGCACAACGGTGGGGTGCTGGCCATTGCCGGCGATGACCCGACTGCAAAATCTTCGACTATTCCTTCCCACTCTGAAGTTGCGCTGTACGATGCGCAAATGCCCATTCTGTATCCGGCGAATGTAGAAGAAATCATCAAGTTTGGGCGCTATGGATTTGAGCTGTCGCGTTTTAGCGGCTCATGGGTGGGGATGAAGATTGTCACCAACACCGCCGATAGTTATTCAACGGCTTATGTCTCACCCCAGACCTTTGTAAAGCCAGCGTTTACGTACTTGGGTCGTCCGTGGCGGCACACCCAAACCGCGCGATTGTTAGCCCCGGCGACTGTCAATCAGGAACGAGAAATTCACGAAGCGCGTTTGGATGCTGCCAAAGCGTTTCAACGTGCTAATCCGCTCAATCGCATTCCGGTGCGCAGCAATGCAGATCGGTTTGGAATAGTGGCGACGGGCAAGACTTACTATGACGTGCGCGAAGCGCTGAACGGCTTTGGCTTAGATGACGCTGCGCTCAATCAATATGGCATTCGCCTGCTCAAAATCGGCATGTTGTATCCGCTCGATGAAGCGATTACGCGTGAGTTTGCGCAAGGCTTGCAAGACATTTTTGTCATTGAAGAAAAGCGCGGGCTGCTTGAATTGTTCTTGCGTGACGCGTTGTATTCACTGCCAGATCGACCTAATATGGTTGGCAAGCGTGACGAACACGGCCAAATTTTGGTGCCGGGCCATGACGAACTGGATGCAGACCGGATTACGCATTTGTTGGCGCAACGTCTGCGTGGCATTGTGCCGAATGAGCTCATTGAGAAGCGCTTAGCAGATTACGCCAAGCCAGATGCCCCAATTATTTTGCCGATGATTGGAAAAACGGGCGCAGTGCGCACACCGCACTTTTGCTCAGGCTGTCCGCATAACCGCTCGACGCTGTTGCCGGAAGGTGCAGTCGTTGGGGGCGGGATCGGCTGTCACTCTTTGGTCGTGTTGCTGGATCGGGGTGTTACACAGTTGACCCAAATGGGCGGTGAAGGTGGCCAGTGGGTCGGTCAATCGCCGTTTACCGAAACCGAGCATATCTTCCAAAATATTGGCGATGGCACGCTGGTGCACTCCGGCAGCTTGGCCGTGCGTCAAGCGATTTCGGCGGGTGTCAATGTCACTTTCAAGTTGCTCTACAACGCGGGCGTGGCAATGACAGGTGGGCAAGAAGCCGAAACTGAGATGGATGTGCCCGCCTTGACGCATTTCTTCTATGCCGAAGGCACGAAGAAAGTCATTGTCGTTGCTGATGATCCACATAAGTATGGTGACAATGTTAGCTGGGCGCGTGACACTGAAGTTTGGCATCGCGACCGGATGATCGAAGCGCAAGAGAAGTTAGCGGAGATCGAAGGCGTGACCGCGGTGATTTACGATCAAGAATGTGCCACGAACCTGCGCCGCAAACGCAAGCGTGGCCTAGCACCTGAGCCAGAAACGCGGGTGTACATCAATGAAGCTGTCTGTGAAGGCTGCGGCGACTGTGGTGAAAAATCGAACTGTTTGAGCGTCTTTCCTGTAGACACTGAGTTTGGACGCAAAACCCAGATTCATCAGGCGTCGTGTAATAAGGACATGACCTGTCTTGATGGCGACTGTCCAGCTTTTATCAAGGTCAAGCCGGGCGACACCACGGCGATGAAAGCCAAGTATGCCAAGCGACCGTTTGTAGACAATGACCTGCCAATGCCGGAACTGAAAGTGCCTGAACACGCTCACATCTACATGATGGGCATTGGCGGTACCGGCGTGGTGACTACTAGCTTGGTCGTTAGTACCGCTGCGATGCTGGCGGGTAAAACCGTGCGCAGTTTGGACAAGACTGGCCTCAGTCAAAAGGGCGGGCCGGTGGTGTCTAACATCAAAATTTCGGATGCGGATATTCCCGAATCTTGCGCAATGGGTGCTGCCAGCGTGGACGCGTTCATTGTCTTTGACATGTTGTCTGCCACGACCGATGTCAACCTCAGCAAAGCACACCCCGATAAAACGATTGCTGTTGTTTCAGACAGCCGCACACCAACCGGCAATATGGTCAATTCCGTTGCAACGGAATACCCCGAATTTGACATGATGGATCGACGGTTGCGCTTGTACACGCGCCAAGATGAAACCGTGTACCTTGATGCAGTCGGTCTCTCCGAGCAGCTATTTGGCAGCAACATGATGGGCAACTTGCTTGCCGTCGGTGCTGCATACCAAGCAGGTGCGATTCCGATTGATGCTGAATTTATTGAAAAGGCGATTGAAGTCAACGGCGTACAGGTCGAAGCCAATCAGCAAGCGTTTCGGGTGGGGCGCTTATGGGTGACAGATCCAGAGCGCGTGCGCGAGATGATTACGGTGGTCAATGGCGCTTCAACTGCCGAAGAACAAGCGCCTGAACTGACGGCTGCTGAACGCCAAATGGTCGCCAGCGTTGGCGCACCAGCCGAACTGGAACGCTTGCTCAACATTCGCGTGCCAGAGTTAGTGGCCTATCAAAGCCAAGCCTATGCTCAGCAGTATATCGATTTTGTCAGTAAGGTCTGGACGGCTGAAAAAGCGCTCAATGCTGGCGCAGCGCTAAGCGAAGGCGTGGCCCGTTATCTCTTCAAGCTGATGGCATACAAAGACGAATATGAAGTCGCTCGTTTGCACCTGAAGGCGAATTTAGGCGAAACCTTAGCCGCTGAATTTGGGCAAGGTGCAGACTTTTGGTATCAACTGCATCCGCCAATTTTGCGGGCATTGGGTGTCAAAAAGAAACTCAATTTTGGCAAATGGTTCGACAGCGGCTATTGGCTGCTGACCAAAATGAAAGGCCTGCGCGGTACGCCATTTGACATCTTTGGCTACGACGAAGTGCGCAAAGTCGAACGCGCTTTGATTGGCGAATATAAAGGGTTGATTGAAGAGCGCTTGGCGTCTCTTTCAACAGCAACGTTGCCAAGAGCCATTGAGATTGCGAATTCGCCGGATGTGATTCGGGGATATGAGAACGTGAAGTTGCGGAATGTTGAGGCGTGGCGGAGTGGGTTGCAAATGAAAATTAGTGCGGCAGGAGACTAAAATGGTTTCCTCTAAAATGTTTGGATGATTTAGTAACAATGGTTCTTTGGACTATTATTGCGTCTCTTGGTGTTACTAATAGATGGGTGTTTAGTATTTTTAGGGTTTGTGCTAGTTCTGAAGGTCTTGTGTGGTTTTCGCCATGATGCTAGTCTGTTATTCCACACTTGTAAGTTAAGGAGTACAACACATGAACAAGCAAGACTGGATTAGTTCCCTCAGAGAGTTTTCAAAGCATCAAAGGTCTGCACTACCAATAGTTCTACCTGAGAGTCTTTCTGCCGAAGAGGAGTGGCAATATCGAATTATTGGTGGATCACTGATTTCTTGGCTCCAAAATAGATTGCCAACTATTTTAGAAGAAAGATCTGCTCTGCAACGCTTGCTAAATTTTGATCCGGATCCAATCATTGTCATCACCACTACAATGCCAGGTCTGGTCGCAGCGCAACAAATTATTCCCGACGATACGGATCAAATAATTTATTTGTTACATTCAGAATTTGAAACTTGGGAGAGAGACAATATCGCTGATGCATTTGTATTTCATATCCATCATTTCAATTACTTCAAGGATATAACTCCTGACTTATTAGATGTTGCTACAACGTCCTATCCAAACGTAAATAAAGCGTCTTACCGTTTACACTCTGAGGGAGATCTTTGGGGGGATAAGTGCGGGCTCTTTGGAGAACACCTTTGGGAATGGGATGGCAACCAATTGAAT
>JAHDIM010000015.1:0-15840 GCA_020630805.1 Anaerolineales bacterium | reverse complement strand
TAAGTGCGGGCTCTTTGGAGAACACCTTTGGGAATGGGATGGCAACCAATTGAATCTACTTGAAGAAGCAATTTCTCGTGGTGCATTCTAACTTCTAAGTCCCAATCATCTATCAATTAGGCTTGCAAATATGTAGGTCAGGATTTGAATTCATAGAATTAGTGACAGATTTGCGAGTGAGTTCACTCAAGAATTTGAGTGTTTTCTATGATTTGTACAGAAAAGTACCAAAATCATAACGAAGAGTCCCTCTACAACGTGCTTTTATTGGCATACGATGATCGGTATGCAAGCAACATCTACTGTTCAAACCGAAAAAGCTCCGCGCTACATGAAAGCGCTCGTCAACCATTTCAGCAAAAAGGCCAATGCAGCCTACGAAGCAGATCAAGGCTATATTGAATTTGCTTTTGGACGCTGTGACATCCACGCCCAAGATGAAATGCTCTCTTTCCAACTCGCTAGCGGCAGTGAACCTGAATTGCAACAGCTCAAGTGGGTGGTAGAGAAGCATCTGGTGCGTTTTAGTCAGAATGACATTCCAAAGCTGAATTGGCAGTCGTAATCTCTAGCGCAACGTAAGAGCCATTCAACAACATGCAAGCCTGACGTCTTGAACTGGAGTCAGGCTTGCGTTTTTAAGTGATAGAGGCGATGGATGACGTCTATCAGGATCTAAACCTTTTGTAAACCTTTTGCCTCTTGGCATCTATAGAATCTGAATTAGCATACTGCTCACGGGACCTGGGCAGGCTGAACTGACTCCCGCTTGATTCACCGTCTCAGGTCCATTGTTTCTCCTCTAGCCTCTATTCTAAATAACGGCATTTGCCTAGACATAAAGCTTCCCTACACTATTGATCAAGTTGCGCTGATGCTCGCTCGGTCACTTACGAACACGATAGCGACTTGTGCTGAGCAACGTCGAAATATTACGACGTGTCACTCCGTGAAACTGTTGGGTACTTAGAAGTTTTCTAGGTTTGTTTTGAGTTCTACTATCACCTGTTGCTGTAGTGCAACTCAGGCATTTTGCGTCTCCTCAGATCTTACCTGACGCTATCAGTCCTCTAGGCGTATGTCTGTCGTGTAGATTGCAGCGTGTGCTTAACCCCAAAACCACAGTACATTTATAGAGTGTGTAATGCACATTGACATCAATTGCCACGTTGGGAATTGATCTTCTGAGAACGCGAAACGGCATTCTCTACCCGCCACCTAATGATTTACTTTGAGTGAAAGGACTTAGAGTGGATCACACATCACCGCGCCGCGATTACTCACGTTGTTGGCGTACGGTTTGCGACCGTCTCGGCGCCAGATTCATTCGATTTCACTGACTTATTAACAGCAGCAGGTCTTTTGGCCTTGCTGCGCTGTATTGAATTGATAGGCGACTTTATGAACTCAACGAAATGGACACCTCAAAACGGAAAGCTGATGTTCTTGGGGTTTGTGATCGGCGCAATTGTGATGATTGTGTTGGGTCGCACCTCAGGCACGCCAGACGCCAGCCCCACATTCCAAGATAACTGGGCAACCTTGCTGACGGGTATTCTGACCACCGCGGCCTTGTTTCGATTTATCTTTACCCTCACCCGGACAAATCCAAATGTGTTGAAGCGCGTGGTGCGCCTGCGCTACGGCGAAACCGAGACTGCGTTCTCCGAAATGTTCAAAACGAGCCGCTTTGGCTATACCTGGCATCAGGATGAAGACAACTATCATGTGTTTGAATTTCCGCGCCATGATTTGCATTTGACCATTCATCCTTACGAACCGTCGTTCTCCACAGTTGGCTTTCCGGCTATGCAAACGACTTCGCTGTTGCCATATGCGCATACGTTGGCGACCATTCACAACATCAATGCCAAGAATAAAGCCTTTGCAGAGACCCTTGCCTCCGCTATCGATAAACTGATCGAGCCAATGGTCGTGAGTAAGCCCACTCGCAACCCCGTTGCGCTAGATACACCACTGGTCAACAACGGACGCATGCAGTTCTTGGACAACCTGCGTACGTTGGCCATTATGCTTTTGGTTGGCATGTCTATTGTGACAACATATAGCCCAGATGGCTTGTGGTACTACAAGGAGATCACCGAATTTGGTGGCGTAGCTGAGTTTGTCTTTACTGCGTTTGGTGCACTGAATCAGGCATTTTTAGTGGGATTACTGTTTCTGATCTCGGGGTATTTTGTGCCTGAATCGTTGGCACGGAAAGGAACGCGCCACTATATCCGGGAACGGATTGTGCGGCTTGGCATTCCAGTGTTGGTGTATACCTTGGTGATCCATCCGGCAACGATGCTGTTGTTTCACTCGTTTGACCAAAGTCTGCCGACTAGTGTAGGCGCTTGGTATCTCAGCCAAATTGTGTCGCTTCAGTTTTTGACCACAACTGGCCCATTATGGATTGCATTAACACTCTTAGTTTTTAGCGTTGGCTATGCCACGGTTGAGGCAGGGCGCAATCGTTGGCTGAAACAAGATAGTGCTGCGACAGCGCTAACCCCAACGCATCTGATGGTGCTTGATGTCGTTGGGTACACCACGCTTGCCATGTTGTTGTGGCGGCTGGTGTTCCCAATTGGCATTCCGTTTTTGAATTCCGTGCCGGGTAATTTCACCCAGCTAAGTTACTTTCCACTCTATGTTGCGCTGTTTGTAGTCGGCGCGATTGCCCAGAAACGCGGTCTGCTCAAAAACTTATCGTTTGATGTTGGGCAATTCTGGATGCGAACCGGACTTTCTCTGGGCTTCGTGCTGTGGATCTGTGTGACATCTCTGATTGGCTACTTCAGCGCAATGCCAGAGCTTGTTTCGACACGTGGTTTTCATTGGGAATCGGTTGCCTATACGGCTTGGGAGACTTCTTTCGCAGTGTCGATTGTGTTTGGGCTGGTGGCGTTCTTTCGTTACCGGTTCAATCGTCAGGGAGGATGGTCTGAATTCTTGTCAAAAAATGCGCTCGGCGTGCTAGCGTTTCATCCACCTGTCGTTGTTGCGACAACCATGGCTCTGCGAGATGTTTCGTTCGGGTCACCCGCACTCAAGCTGATTCTCGTCGCGATGATGGTCTTACCGCTTACGTTTCTAATTTCAGCAACGTTACGACAGGTTCCCGTTATTCAGCGTTACTTTTCGTAGCACATTGTCTATGTAAAAAAACAGAAAAATTTCTAGCTACCCTACACTTTTAATCAAACTGCGAATTTACTCGTATTACGACGTATTGCTCCGTGAAAGTGTAAGGTAGCTAAAAAATTTCAAAAATAAACTTGAAGGCCGATTTGGTTTTTCCTGAAGGTTTCGCAAACAAACGTCAGATTTATTTCTGAGTTTTTGTTGCGAAACACTTAACAGCAGTTGCAATAACTGTGATCTAAATACGTCTTGGCAAGAAGGACATACTCCAAATTGCGACAAACTGGATCAGGCCAACAATAATCCAAAAGATCCAGAAAGGGGCAACCTGGATAACCAAAAATGCAATCGCTTGCGTGACCAGGCCGGAGACTTCACGCCACGTCGAAAAGATCATGGTCATCTCTGTGCGTTCTTTCGGGCGCACCATTCGCATAAATGGGATGTTTGACAGTACATCTAACCCCATTCCGCCAATTGCGCCAATTGCCAAAAATAATAAGCCAATTGGGCGGGCTGGACCTAGTGCGCCAACGGTCAACATTGTGACAGCAATGAGCAAGGCGCTAGTCATCATCACTTGTCGGGAGCCATATTTGTAAGCAAGATCGCGAATA
This sequence comes from Anaerolineales bacterium, assembly GCA_020630805.1. GTDB lineage: Bacteria > Chloroflexota > Anaerolineae > Anaerolineales > UBA6668 > JAHDIM01. Next base: position 12,076 of record JAHDIM010000015.1, on the reverse strand, counting down.
TATGGGCTAAATAGTAAAAGGCTGCTGCAGATTGACAGTAATGCGCCGCCAATCCACGCGGGCAGGCCGGCATCGATCACATAAATTGGGCCATATACAAAGACTGCATTCCAAAAAATGGAGCGCGTCAATGTGATGACATAGGCGCGACGCAATCTTGGTTGGCTGGCATAGCGTCTAATTGCGCGCAATGGATTGGGCGACTGTGAAGCAGCAACTTTGATGACTTGGTTGTTACCCCACCGTAAATTCCAAAAATAGATCAGCATTAGGATGACGCTGGCTGCAGAAATGACAAAAACTGGGGTTTCACTGACGTTTTCAAAGAGCCAAGCGCCTAATACTGGTCCAATAAACCAAGATCCACCAAGATAGAACGCTCGGCGCGACTCGGCTCTCGCTAGCTCTGTCTTGCCAATAAAGTCCATGATGTAAAGCGAGATACAAACTGAGAAGATTGTTGATCCGGTTGCACGCATCGCTAATCCGATGCTGTAAAGCGGTGACAGTCTGGAATAGAACAGACCGGCAGACACGGCTATAAATATCCCGCCTAGCGTTAGCAATCTGCTTCGCGTCAACCAACGTTCAAAGCGATCTAAATTGATGGTTAAGAGCAACGTAAAGACGGTGCTAATGAAATAGACGCTTGCGATGGCTTCCTTATTGCCAAAAGCTTGTAACGCCATTAGCGGTAAGATGCCGACAAGAATTGACCGGGCAAATCCTTCTAGCCCTACTAATTGTGCGATAGGTTCGCTGACGTCTGAAGGAATGTGACGGAGTAAATACGGACGACGGAAAGACATCAGGCACGCTCGCTTATGAAATTATGGAATAGGCGTGAGAAAAGACGACACGGATGGAGCCAAAGTGTCGCCCAAGACAATACGAGTTGGTCAACGGTAACGCTGGAAATTTCAGCATAAAACTCCGTCTTCGTATTTGGCAAGCTACTGACTTAGTGTTGCCCTAGATCAGTAGCATAAGCTGAGTTACAGGTGTAATGCAATTTAGAAAGTGTATATTTCGCTAGACCGTCTGACAAGACATTAGACCAATGCCAACAAAATTGTGAGCGTGATCACACTGGCTAGGGTAGAAAATAGTACGACCTTGGTGACAAACTTGGGCATTAGGTTATGCTCCATTGCAATGATGGAACAGAGTACTGCTGCGGGCATACCGGCCTGAATAATTCCTGCACCACGCTCGATTCCGGTCACGCCAAATAAGCCAACCAGCAAGAATGCAACTGCTGGCGCGATGCCGAGGCGTAAAAAGCTAGCAATTACGACATCTTTGTCAATGGAAAAGTCGCGGTTCTCGGCGAGTTGAACGCCAAGCGCAATGAGCATCACCGGTACCATGGCGCGGGCTGGTAGATCTAACAGTCGCTGTGAGAAGAGCGGTAGTTGAAAATCAATGACATTCAGCGGAAGCGCTGCTAAAAATGCCAAGATCGATGGCGTTTTCAAGACTGACAGAATAGGAGTCAGCAACGAGGCCTTGCCCGACTGTGAACTGGCCGCACCAACGCTAATGACAAAAGCTGTGGTTGAAATAATTAGAAAATAAACTGTTGCTGGAAAGAGCGCGCTTTCCCCAAGCCGAAATTCAATCAGCGGTAAGCCAAAATTTCCCACGTTGCCAAACGACATAATCACCACGTAAGCGGCAATCATGCGGTTAGATTTGCCGAGTGCTTTCCCAATTATCACTGCCACAATCGAAATCACAATTTCTACGACAACCATGTAGAGAATCATGCGTGTGACCACACTATTGCCTAAATCTGCATTCACAAACGTCAGAAAAATAAACGCGGGAATCAGCACAAAATACGCCAGCCGAGAAAGTGACTTGGCTTGAATGTCTAAACGTGGACCTGCAATGTAGCCAATCAACACTAATGCAAAGACGGGCGTAATAACATTGATGAAGATCGGTAGGATTTGGGACAGCATGACGCTAATTTTACTGAGGGTTAAACGAAAAGGACACTGCTAAGTTTAGACAGTGTCCTTTTGAAGCTGCTTTTAGCCAACTTTTGTCCGCTAACGCGGAGAAGTCAGCTTACGGGCAAGGAATGTGCTGTGCAAAGGCTTGTTGCGTCACTTGTCCGTCTGCTGAGGTCAGTGAGACACGAATGTCCATGGTTTGACCGCATTGCATGCGGACATCAAAGTCAATGTGTCCAATTTCTGCTTCAGGTGTTGACATGAGCACAGGCCCACGGACTAGGGCTTGTTGACCGTTGATCAGGACGCCGTGAGCGCTTTGACCACCGGTGAATTTTGCGGCCAAGGTCACACAAACTTCGCCGGGCGTTCCGCTTGGCGCAGGGTGAATGTCCCATACCTTGAGTGCCATCAGGGAGAGTAATTCCCCTGGACGATCTAATTGTCGTTCGTATGCGGTTTGGGTATTGCCACCATAACAGCCGCCAATCATGCTATTGCCGCTGGCAACGGCTGGTAATGCTGCGCCAGCAACTTGCGTCACGGGTGCAACTGGGGGGGCAACTGCTTGCGTTTGCGCGACTGCTGGTGCGCCTAAGCTCGCGTCTTGAGAACCTGGGATCATGACCATTTCGCCAATCCAAAGCATGTTTGGATTTTTCGCCAATTCAGGGTTCATGCCCAAAATAACCTTTTGATCAATACCAAACATCCGCGCGATTGATGAAAGTGTATCGCCTTGTTGAACAATGTATTTGGTGACGTTGGCGTTCATGAGGGCGCCATTTGCGACCAATTGTTGACTTGGGACAGGCATGGTTGCGGCTGTTGAAGACTGCGGCGCAGAGCCAGATGTGACAACAATTTGCTGCCCAGCGACTAGCGTGAACTGACCGCTTTCAACAACGCCATCTTCGCGGAACAATTGATAGATGTACTCACCAGCGGCATATTGACGGGTCACTGGCCCGCCCATTTTGCCCATGAAAGGCCAAACTGACCCACGGTCTACAAATCCGTCTAAACGACGAACTTCATAGAAGTAATCCAATCCGATGTCGGCAAATACAACGGTCCCAGTTCCACCTTGCTGCGCTGGTGCTGCGGCTTGCACGACTGGTTGCACGACCTGCACTGGTTGCGCTGGGGCTTGCTGGACTTGTTGTGTTACCGGTGCGGTCTGTTGAACCGGCTGCGTTACAGGGGCTGCTTGTTGAACTGGCGCTGCGGGTTGCACCACTACGACTTGCCCTTGATTCCCAGTATTGCCAGACACTGTTCCGTTTTGACCCACAGACACACCGGCCACATTGCTCGGCTGTTGGCCGGTAAATGTGGTGTTGATGCGTAAGTTCGCATTCGGATGGATCGTAAATTGACCCTCTTCTGTCACGCCATCAGCGCGAAATAGTTCATATGTGTATTGGCCAGGTGCCAGTTCACGCATGACTTCACTTGGGTCACCGGAAAATACTGACCCTTCTACGGCTACGCTTCCAGAGACCGATCGAACAATGTAATAGTAATCTGTTCCGAAGTCCGTGAGAATAACCTTACTACCTGTGAGATCGGCACCTGCAAATACAGAGATACCGATCGATAGCGCAAAAATGATTGGTGCAATCACATGCAACCAAGTAAGCGCGCGACGATGTTTCATAACTAAAAACTCCTACCTAAAAATAAATCGAATTATTACCAATCTATTACCAATGAAAATAAAAAGGCGCCTCAGATTGAGACGCCTTGATTACTGTTCTGATATCCATCTTGCTTAGCGAAATGCTATGGGATTTGCAACACTTGACCCGGATAGATCACATTCGGGTCAGTGATGTTATTGATGGCCAAAAGATCATGATATGCAACGCCATATTGGCTTGCAATTCTAGCGAGCATGTCGCCAGCTTGAACGGTGTGTGTACTTGGTGCTGCAGGCGCAGGTGCTGGAGCCGCTGGCGCTTGCGGTGCCGCGGCTGGTTGAGCAGGCGCTGGTGCGGCCGCTGGAGCCGGTGCTGCCACTGGGGCAGGGGCCGGTGCTGGCGGAGGCGCAGAGCCTGGAACTTGTAAGACCATGCCTGTATAGAGCAAATTGACGTTCGTAATGTTGTTCGTCGCAATCAACTCATGCACGTTGACACCAAGACGATTAGCGATGCGTGTGAGGTTGTCACCAGGTTGAACGGTATAGGTTTGCGGCACTGCTGGTGCGGCTGCTGGCGCTGCTACTGCTGCTTGACCAGCCGCTGCATTTGCGGCTTGCAATGCTGCTTCCGCTGCGGCTGCTTCTTGCGCTGCAAGCTCTGCCCGACGTTGTGGTGAAATGAGACCAGTAGAGGACAAGCTTAGGCCGTCTAAGTAGAAGGCATTCAAGGCGTGTGTATGTCCAGCCGCAATCATTTCTAATTGAATTTCTACGTCAGGTGAGGTTGGGGCGAAATTCAAATTGAGGCGTGACCAACGGCCAACTGGCACTGAATCTGCGCCGAGCATGCCACTATTGAAGATTTCGGCACCACCTGAGTAAATGCGCAGGTTGACCCGCACCGCTTCCCCCGCTTGTGAGTAAATTTTATGTTCGCCTTCGCGGAATTCAACCACCATTTCAGGGAAAATTGGAATGGTTAGGTTGTAAATCTCACCCGGCGTAATGCCTTGGGTGACCGTTTGACGCATGCGAACAAAAATTGGGGCGCCTGTTGCATAAATGCTGTAATGAGAAGCACCGTCACGGGTGAGGATGGAGCCTGGCATTGGGCGGACAGCGGCACTAGGTTTGCCCCAGTAGCCATCTTGCGCCCAAGACAATTCCCACTCTAGTGGGACTTGAACTGATGGATCTCCGTTCCAGGCGTATGCTCCCCATTCAAAATTTCCATTTTTGAGAACATTCACGCCCTGAGCACTCGCAGGAAAGATCATCATGAAGGCCATAATGACTGCGAACAAGGGTGCAACTGTAAGTTTTGCACGTTTGAATAAATATAAAACTTTCATTTGGGTAAGATAGGTTGGACTTGTGAGCTTTTACACAATATGTAACAGCTTCAACATATCATTAATAAATTTACAAATTAATATGTAATTCATTGAGATAATAGCATGCACTCAATTTAGTTCTGATACATAAATCGTTTGAATACAATTTGAAATTACACGTTTTGCAAACCGGTCGTTTGTTTTTCAAACACAAACGATTTGGTGCGTAATGTTTGAGGGCGGTAGTGCCTCTGAAGTCACGCAATATAACCAATTCATAACGCAATCGTAAAGATTGCGAGTTGTGTAATGCTATATCGCTTAGTTGTCTGGAGAGGGGTTAGAAGCTAACAGCGGCTTAGTTACGTTGCAAAATTAGCTTTTTATTGAGTTGCCAGAAGTCATACCCTGAATATACAGTCATAACTAGAGCGGCAGTGAGACCAACATACATAAGTATAGTTGTGACCAAGCCAATGGTGTCTGAGGTGGGGGCAGCAACGGAGTGTACGAAATAATTTTGGTACAACAAGTTGATGTAAGTTAAGCCTAAACTGACAATTTGGGTAAAGGTTTTGCGCTTGCCACTTTTGACAGAAGCGACCACAACACCTTGCGCCATGAAGTAGAACCGCAACAGCGTGATGGAGATTTCGCGGAACAGAATTGGAATGATCCACCAGATGGAAAACATGCCAAGCCGAGAGAGCATATAGAAGGCCCCTAGCACTAGCAGTTTGTCTGCAATGGGGTCAACAATTTTGCCGAAGTTAGTGACAATGTTGTAGTCACGAGCCAACTTGCCATCTAGCAGATCGGTCAGGGCGGCAATTGTAAACACAACGCCTGCCAATATGGAGTGATACAGCGTACCTTGTACGAGCAACCAAAACACATAGATTGCCATTACGACACGCGCAACGGTAATCACGTTTGGCAGATTCCAATTACTTTGGGTTGAGTTCACAGTCATTTGTTGTAGTATCCCTTACAAAGCAGATACAGTTCAATAATAACAGGAGTTCATGGATTACGAACCACTGACCACGCTACAAACGCCACTTGCTGACCTAATCAAATCGCAGGCACTTTCGCTGGGGTTTTCGCTATGCGGGATCACATCCGCTGCGCCACCGCCACACCTCGAAGTTTATCAGGATTGGGTGGCAAATGGTTTACATGCGGAAATGGGATATATGGCATCTGAGCGGAATATGGAACGCCGCGCCGATGTTCAAAAAATTCTGCCCGGTTGCAAGTCAGTGATTGTGCTCGCCACGAATTATTATCAAGGTGCGGTTCCCTCAGTTGATCCTACACAGCAAGGGCAAGTGGGGCGCTATGCGTGGAATTTAGACTATCACGATGTGATCAAGCAGCGGTTGTTGACTTTGGTTGCATTCATTGAAGAACGCGTTGGACATCCTGTGCAACAGCGTGTTTATGTGGATACCGGCCCCATTCTAGAGGGTGAGTTCGCTCAACGCGCCGGTCTAGGGTGGCTCGGCAAACATAGCCTGCTGATTAGTCCCCAAATTGGCTCTTGGGTGTTGCTGTCTGAGATCCTGCTAGATTTAGAACTGCCTCAAGACGCACCACTCGAAACTGATCACTGTGGGACTTGCACGCGCTGTATCGATGCTTGTCCAACTGATGCTATTCTGACAGGCCGACGGCTGGTCGATGCCAACAAATGCATTTCGTATCAGACCATTGAGCAAAAAACGAGTATCCCGTCAGATATCCGCCATCAGTTTGGGAACTGGGTGTTTGGCTGTGACATTTGCCAAGATGTTTGCCCTTGGAACGTACGCTTTGCGCCTGTCACGCAAGATGTTGCGTTCTTGCCGCGCCCAACACTTCCTAATCCTCAATTGAGGGACTTGTTGACAATGTCGCAACATGAATTCAGTGCGACGTATAAAGACAGTCCAATCAAGCGTACAAAACGTCGTGGAATGGGGCGCAATGCCGCGATTGCCTTAGGAAATGCACCGTCAGAAGAGGGGCTGGCTGCCTTGAGTAAAGCTTTGTCAACCCACGACGAACCATTAGTGCGCGGTCATGCAGCTTGGGCCATTGGGCAACATCAGGCTTATTTACAGCAGGCCAGAGACGTGCTTATTGATGCGCTATCGACAGAAACCGATACTTTCGTGTTAGAAGAAATAAAAACAGCCCTGGCTAACTTAGCATAGGGCTGTTGTGTTTTGGTCGTGTTGTATTTATGGCTGACTAGCCTTCTTCAGTTGCTTCTGCTTCCGGTGTATCTTCTGGGTCTGCCGCAGCATCTGCCTCAGGCGTTGCGTCGACTTCAGGCGTTGCGGTTCGGGTCGGCGGGAACGTTGCCGTTTCCGTAACTGGCGTTAGCGCAATCACATTGAATGGAATGATCAATTCTTGACCCACTTGCAATGAATCTGCATTTAGATCTTCATTGGCTTCAAGAATTGAGTCCATTGTGGTGTTGAACTTCTCTGCAATTGTGCTCAAGAAGTCACCTGGCTGAACCTGATACACAATTTCTGAACCCGGTTCTAAGTCCGTCGGGAAGGGCGTTGCGGTTGGCCCTTCATAGTCTGGTGGCGGAATAAAAATCGCTTGTCCAGGTAAGATTACGCCGGTGGCCAAGTCAATTCCTTGTTCTAAATTGAATTGGAATAACTGCTCAATGGCGACTTCAAATTCGTCTGCAATGTAGAAAAGGTTATCGCCTTCTTGAATGGTGTATTCAAGCGGACCACTGCGCGTTGGTGTAAAGGTGACGGTAGCCGTTGCCGTTTCTGTTGGTGGCAACGTATTTGTGGGAGGAATTGGCGAAGGTGTAAACGTTGCTGTGTGTGTCGCGGTTGTGAACAAGGCCAGCCCTCCCAAGCCATTGCCTTCTTCTCCTTCAGCGGCTTCAGAGTCACCACCTAGTAATTGGTAAGCAATGATCCCCAACACAACTAAGATCGCAACCAACAGTAAAGCGATGATGTATTGCCAAATGCGCTTTGCTCGTTGTTGGCGTTTGCGCATATTATCTAGTGAGCTTTCAAAATTATCTGACATGGTAATAGTTAAGTAAGCCAGTCTAAAGTTGTGCGGCTCACTAATGATAAGTATTGTAAATCGGACTTTTGGGAGCGGCAAGCCGAACGCGGATGCCCACGCAACGGAAATTCCACGGCTACCCACGTACAATGCTACGGACATTACACGATTTTCTTAACAACCGTTTTAGAAATTTGTCTAGAATCTGGTATGATTTTAGGCTGTAATCATGAAGTATCGAATCCAGACCTTCGGCTGCCAAATGAACGTTGCAGACTCGCAGCGGCTAGGCTCTGAGCTTGAAAAGCTTGGCGTCAATGCTGCCAATGAAACTGAGTCGGCAGATGTTTTGGTTGTTAATACTTGCGTCGTGCGTCAAAGCGCTGAAAACAAGGCTTACAACTGGCTGCAACGCATTATCCGTGAGAAACGTGAGCAACGCCCAGATATGGTTGTTGGCATCATGGGCTGTATGGTAGGTGTCAAAGGCAATAAGAAACTCCAACAGGCGTTTCCTGAAGTCGATGTCTTTATGGCACCATCTGACCCAGCCCCAATGGTCGATTTTCTTGAAAATCGTCTTGGGCTTGAAACAGAACGCAATCTAATTGCGGAACGCCACGCCCTCCAAGATGTTGATTTTGTGCTCCCGGTGCAAGATCGTGACAATTTGGTCAGTGCGCATGTGCCAATTGTTTATGGCTGTTCCCATGCTTGTACCTTCTGCATTATTCCCTTCCGACGTGGGATTGAACGGTCGCGCCCAGTAGGCGAGATTGCCGCTGAAGTCCGCGACTTGGCTGCGCAAGGTGTCAAAGAAGTTACGCTGCTAGGTCAAATCGTTGACCGTTATGGATATGACGTTCCCGATGGTCCACGCTTGGGTGATCTGCTGCGCGTCATCAATGACATTGAAGGGATTGAGCGCATTCGGTTCTTAACTGGTCATCCAAATTACATGACAGATGATCTGCTCGAAACGATTGCTGAACTTCCCAAGGTGTGTGAACACATTGAAGTGCCAATTCAAGCCGGTGATGACGAAGTGTTGACCAACATGAAACGTGGCTACACGGTGCAAGAATATCGTGAGTTGGTGCACCGCATTCGACGCATCATTCCAGATGCAGCAATTCACTGTGACATTATTGTTGGGTTCCCTGGTGAAACAGAGGCCCAATTCCAAGGGACCTTCGACGTCTTGGAAGAACTGCAGCTAGACAAAGTGCATTTGGCGCGTTATTCACCGCGTCCGGGCACGGTGTCGCATCGCCGCATGGAAGATGATGTGCCTGAGTCGGAAAAACGGCGTCGCTACCGCCTGTTAGAAGAGCTTCAAGCTGAAGTTCAAACTGAAATCAATGCCAAGTTCTTGGGCCAAACGCTTGAAATCTTGGTTGAAGAACGTGACGAAATAAAGAATCGTTGGCGCGGTCGCACGCGTACTAACAAGCTTGTCTTTTTGGAAGACGATGGCGACTGGAAGGGTAAATTGGTTGACGTAGAAATTGCGTGGACCGGCCCTTGGTCAATGATTGGCCATTTACCTGGCAAGAAACCAGAACCAACTGTAACGCAGTCTGTTGAACTGCCCGTTATCGGTATTTGAGACCAAATCTAAAAATTGGTGTCAAATTTACCGAGTCCAAGATTGCCACGATTGTTTATTTTGATTATTCACAACTTTCGTATTTAGTGGTAATCTGGACTTAGTTAATTTTAGAGGTTGTTAATCATGAAAAATGATCAAAGTAAACAAGTAAAAAATAGCAACAAAAAACCATATGTTGCACCAAAATTATTCTGCTACGGTGACTTCCGCGACAACACGTTGCAAAACTCACCAGGCGCACATGGGATTGGTTTCCAAGTCATTAAGGAAGCTGCTCCGGTTGGTGACGTCGTTCCACGACCATAGTTAACGTCGCTTTTTAATATTGAACAATGAAGCCTTGTGCCGTCGCACAGGGCTTTTTTTTTGTCTGATGTAGTGAAGTTTCATGCAGAGTCTTCAAATTCGAAGTGGAGTTTCAAGTGCGCCACAATCGTATTTTTATCGGTTGGCGCACATTGTTGTTGAGTCTGACTTTCGGATTGAGCAATGGGCTGCCTATGCAATGGTGCCGCCCACGCAGGACGTTGGGACCACTACGTCCAAAATGCCTCTCATCTCGGCTGGATTTGCGAAGACAACGAACGCATGGATCAATGGCAAATGGCGCGATGTGTCGAGAAATGACACCGCAGATTACGCCACACTTCGTGCTGCTAACTTGGCAAGCTGTCAGATTGCTAGTGCGAAATCGTCAATCAAAATCGAAGTGGACTTGCCGCCTCAGCATTCTACTGCTCTTGAGGATAGCCTGTTGGGGGTTGCCCTAATGTTGGTGTTACCTGCATTTGCTCGCTGGCCAGTCCATGGGGGTACCTTGGAAACAATAGGTGGGCAAGGTGTGGGGTTTGTTGGCGTTTCGGGGGTCGGAAAGTCTACGCTTACAACGACCTTAGCATCGCGACTGACAGAGGTTGCCCTTGTTGGGGATGATGTAGCCATTATTTCAAACGCAGAGGGCGTGTTGCTTTGGCCGCAGTTTCCGCAGCTGAAGTTGGCAGCGGAAGTCGGCAGATCCGAACGTGTGAAAATCCCGTTGCGCGCTTTATACATGCTTGTGCCGGTGGAACAGACAGAGTCGGTCTCTATCACGTCAGTTTCGAAACAAGCTGCACTGATGCACCTAGTTCGTCATACGATTGCCGCCAAGTTGTATCCGCCAGCGCTATTGCAAGTGCATTTGGCTAATATGCAGGCCATCAACGAAGTCGTCGCGTTCTATCAATTGAATGTGCCACGTGACTTAGCAAGACTGACTGAAGTTGGTGAGATGCTCAAGCGCCATTGGCAGGCGAAAGCATGGATTTAACACCTGCTGAACAGATGGCATTGGATGCCGTCCAGTCGTGCCTATGTACACTTTGGACAGCGGCTGAACCACATCCGCAGGTCTTTGGTGGTTTAGAACTAGATTTGGTTGCTGGTCTAGCGCAACAACAGAAGGTTGAAGCTTTGCTATGGCGACTCTCTGAAAACTCGCCATATTGGGCGTCGCTGTTTGAGGCACTGCTTCCGAGGTGGCAAAAAGCTTTTTTTCTGAATTCAGCGCGTAATGCATTGCTGCAAAAGACGTTGAGAGCAATTCTGTCTAGTTTGGCAGAAAACAATATCTCCGTTATAACCCTCAAGGGCTGGGCGCAAATTAGCAGGCTTTATGCAGATGCCGGCGTTCGCCCAACGGCTGACATCGATTTACTGATTCGAGACACTGACCTTGCGGAGACAGTAGAACTGCTACTAGGGCAAGGCTTTATCTTTGCCGACAGTCGCGCCGATTTGACTGGATTGAGCTACCAAAGTGAAGTGGCGCTGGTGCACGAAGGCTTGCCATCAAAACCAAAGGTTGAGTTGCACTGGCATTTGTTTGATGCGCCACACTGGCAACAGCATGTAGACCTTGATTGGTTTTGGGAAACTGCGGTGCAAAACGACTGGGCTGGTTTGACACTGATGCTCTTTTCTAATGAAGCGACTTTCATATATGAGAGCGCGCATTTACAGCTGCATCACACTGGCAATGAATTGAAATGGCTGACAGATTTGGGGCTTCTTGTTCAGAAGACAGACTTGGATTGGGATCTGATCTTGAAGAAAAGTTTGCAAATGCAACTGGCACTCCCGCTTCGGCTGACGTCTCAAACGCTTTCAACGCAATGGGCTGTACCTATTCCTGAAAGAATCTTGTCACAATTGCAGTTGTATATCCCGTCCAAATTTGAAGCGGATCAATTTGATGCAATGCGAGATCACTCCCGAAATCCGGGACAGCGTTTCCTAGCGGATATTCAGAGTATTGGTAATATAGCGGGTGGATTGCGATTTGGGCGTGAGAATTTGTTCCCGTCTAGGTCATATATGCGTAAACGCTATGCAATAGATAACACCCGTTGGGTTTGGCCATATTACCTTTATAGGTGGTGGCTAGGGCTCAGCCAATTGCTCAAACAAACAAAAAAATAGGTTTGGTTTGCATCTAGACAGGGGATAT
>JAHDIM010000014.1 GCA_020630805.1 Anaerolineales bacterium | reverse complement strand
GTGGATGCTAGCGTCTGCGCCTTACCTGCGGACATTGCATTCAGCAAGGAGTATTGCGGGGAGATAAGTGAATTTTTTACATAAATTTCTAAAAAATTTGGGATGGCTCATGTTTTTATTTCTAGCCGGAGTTCTGCCTAACAACTCATACATTCGCGTCAATTTGCTTTATTCGCGTAATTCGCGTCCCAAAAGACAATGCATATCTAGCCTGAATTCTGGATAAGCACAGATTATTCAGTTCCTTTTCTCCCTGCAATACCTTCCTGACGAAGGAAGGATCACTTAAGAATTAGCATTTCCAATACCTTTTATGGGAAACCCAAGCTTTTGGTAGGCCATTTCAGGTTTATTATGTGCTTTCACAGCAGCGATCCTTCCCTACAGTCAGGAAGGTCTTGAACTGTGCGAGCGATCTTATCCAGAACTGAGGCTATCTAGAATCAACATTGTAAATATCGCGAGTAAGGATTTCAAACAGAATTACGAGTAGAACCATTCAGCAGAGGAGATCAAACGCGCTCAGCACATTGCTGTGCTGAGCGTTCGGCAACACTTCGTAAAGTGCGTTTGATTCAAAATTCGCCGTCTCTCACTCTGATTTTAGCACTCGAAGGCGCTCAACTTGAACTGAAATCGGCATTCCATTTGAAGGGGATGTGAGACAATTACAGTCAATTCAAGCCACATTTTCTGAATACGTATAACAATGAAAGATACAGCCGATGTTCGTCCAGGGGAAGTGCTAGACTGGCAAAGTCTAGACACTTATATGCGTCAGGTGATGCCTGAGCTTTCAGGAGAAATGCAGGTCGCACAGTTCCATGGTGGCCATGCCAACCTGACTTATCTTCTCAAATTTGACGGTCACGAGCTGGTCTTACGCCGTCCTCCATTTGGCAAAATAGCGCCCGGCGCTCACGATATGAAGCGCGAATATCGCGTCCTTTCAAAACTGTATCAGTTCTTTCCGGCCGCGCCACGCGCTTACCATTTTTGTGATGATAAAAACATCATCGGCGCGGATTTTGTCGTGATGGAACGGCGTTCTGGCATTGTCGCGCGCTACAAAGTTCCCAAAGAATTCCAAGACTTTGACAACGTTGAATACCGCATGACGGATGCACTAATGAAAATGCAAGCCGCATTTCACACCGTCGACGTTGTCGCCGCAGACTTGGCTGACTTAGGTAAGCCAGATGGATTTGTGGAACGCCAACTCGTTGGCGCAGAAAAGCGCTGGTCGCTGGCTGAAACTGAGCCAACACCGGCAATGTATAAAGCGTTGGAGATTTTGAGTAAAGACATTCCAACCCCGCAAGCTGTTGCGTTAGTTCATAATGACATCAAGTTCGACAACTGCCAGTTCCAAGCAGACAATCCAGATGAAATTTCGACCATGCTGGACTGGGACATGTGCACAATCGGCGATCCATTGGTCGATTTTGGCGTCAGTCTCAGCTACTGGCCTGACCAGTATTTAGACGGCATTCAACTGCCCATTATGTTGCATGGCGACTTTCCAAACAAGAAAGTATTAATCGATCTATACGCCCACTACTCAGGCTACGATCTCTCACGCATCAATTGGTATCAGGGCTTGGCATATTGCAAACTAGCCGTCATTTTGCAGCAGTTATATGCTCGCTATGTGTCTGGCGCTACGCAAGACAAACGCATGGCCATGCTGGGTGAAGCGGCAAAAGCAATGGCTCTTGTCGCGTTGCAATATGCAAAAGCACAATAAATAAACCGTTACAATGAAACGCAAACGCCGTCAACAAAACGCCCGGGCAGCACGCGTCGCCATGCGCGCTGCAGCAGTTACAAAACGTCCTGTCAAAGCGGGCCTCCTTGGTGGGCAGTACACCCCGCTCTCCAACTCTGATCTGCAACAAATTCATAACGCCGCGCTTGAAATTCTAGAAACGATCGGCATCGCAGATCCGACACCAGACGTCATTGAGATTGCCACGGCAGCGGGCTGTTTTCTGAACGAGCACGGCAGGCTCTGCTATCCCCGCAAGTTAGTCGAAGACATGATTGCTTGTGCCGCACGCGAGTACACCATTTACAGTCGCAGTCCCGAGTTTGCAGATGTGCGTGTTGGTGGCTATCACGTCAACTATGCTTCTAGCGGCGAAGCCGTGCGGATGTATGACTCGCGCAATCGCACCTTCAAACCGTCAACGCTTGTAGACCTTTACGATTGCGGTCGATTGATTGATACGCTCGACAATCTGCACCAGTTTGGGCAAACGGTTGTCCCAACAGAGTTGACAGACCTGTATGTGCACGACATCAATGTCGCCTACGTCGCTGCGGTCTCAACGCAGAAACCGTGCGAAATGACGTTCAATGACGCTGAAAACATTGCGCCAGCCATTGAACTGTTCGATATGGTCCTTGGTGGCGAAGGACGCTTTGCAAAGCGTCCATTTCTGTCGTTTGGGGGGTGTCCAATTGTGTCGCCGCTCAAATTTGGGGAAGAAAACCTCAAAGTCTTGGTCGAGACCAGTAAATTAGGCCTCATCAATGACATTGCCATTGCGCCACAGGCAGGTGCAACCGCGCCTGCAGCATTAGCCGGCGCGCTAGCGCAGGTCACGGCCGAAGGGTTAGCCTGTCTAGCGTTAGTGAATATCATCAACCCAGGCTGTCCAATGACGTTTGCGATCTGGCCATTTGTATCCGATTTACGGACAGGTGCATTTACTGGCGGCAGCGGTGAAGAAGCGCTAGTGATGGCCTGTTGCGCTCAAATTGGGCGCTTCTACGACCTACCAACAAGCGTCGCCGCTTGCATGACCGACTCAAAGCATCCAGACGCGCAATCTGGCTATGAGAAAGGCATTACCGCCGTGACAGCTGGATTGGCAGGTGCCAATCGCGTGCTGGAATCGGCGGGGATGCTAGGCAGTTTATTAGGGTGTAGTCTTGAAGCGCTGGTGATTGATAACGATATGCTTGGCGTCGCCCAACGTGTGTTGGCAGGGCTTGAAGTCAATGAAGAGACCTTGTCAGTCGATATCATTCGCGATGCGGTCTTAGGTCCCGGCCACTTTCTTGGCCAAGCACAAACGCTAGCACGAATGGAGACAGATTACCTGTATCCAGAGTTAGCTGACCGCAATGGATTGGGCGTGTGGGAAGCGGAAGGATCGACCAGCATGCTCGAACGTGCGCAAACGAAGGTTAAGCAAGTAATGCGCACGCACTATCCAACACACGTTGATGCCGCGACAGACGCCGCAATCCGAGCGAAATTCCCGATTGTGCTAGATCCGGCCAATATGCGACCCGGTAATTCACGTTGGGGATAACTCGCATACGGGCGGGTTGCACCCCATTAGTTCCAACAAATGAAAATCTAACGATGGGTTTTGCACCGACAGATCGTTTGCAATTGCTCGTAATACTTCGATAGCGAGTAAATTCGCAGTTTTGTGGAAACTTACAGGCAGTAAAGCCTTTTTTCACGGTTAATGCTTCATTTGTTGGAACAGATGGTTGCACCCGCCCAAAGCATTTTCACCCTAAACTCTTCGAAAACGGCATCTTAACAACCGTCGCCATCAAATGTCCGTGTGGCGTATTCACTGTGACCCTCGTTCCTGGCTCTGCAACAGCCATCGGTAGTAACGCCATGCCAATATTGCACTGATAGCGCGGCGACCACGTAAAGCTTGTCAGCCGCGCTTCATCCATTTCGTAGCCCGGCACATTCCAATTCTGATCATTCACCGGCAGCGGCTCACCATCAATGGTCAGGCCAACCAGCTTCCGTTTGATCCCAGCCGTTTTGATTGCTAGCAATGCCTCACGGGCGACAAAATCTCCCGGCATATTCAAATGCACATATTGGCCTAGCCCCGCTTCCCATGGATTCATATCTGGAAGCAAGTCGTGCCCAAAATTTAGCAACCCACTCTCAATGCGCTCAATGCCATGCGGTGCACCAGGCGCAATGCCATACTTTTCACCAGCAGCCCACACGGTTTCCCACAGGTCTACACCGCGTGTCCCGTCTTGCAAATACAGTTCAAAACCGCCCTGTTTACTCCAACCAGACCGGGCAATTACCATCGGAATGCCGTTTAGCGCAGCCTCTCTGAACCAAAAAAACTTGAGATCGTCAATCCAATCGCCAAACAACTCCATCATCAATGCGTTTGAGTTTGGGCCTTGAACCGCCAACGGCGACACATCAGGTTCAAAAATGTGCACATCCATTTTCATATGGACGTTGAGTCCTTTGGCCCACAAAAGAATGTCGTAGTCTGCCAATGACAGCCAAAACCGATCTTCAGCCAATTTCAGCATAATCGGATCATTCAGAATGCCACCAGTATCGTCCACAATTGGGAGATACATACACTGCCCAACCTGACACTTACTAATGTCCCGGCATGTTAGATATTGCGTAAACGTTGCGGCGTCTGGTCCAACAATTTCGACTTGACGCTCCACAGCCACATCCCACAGGGTCACCCGATTGGTGAGGTTTTCATAGTCCGTCATGACATCATGGTAGACCTGCGGCATGTACATATGGTTGTACACCGACATCACTTTGATATCGTGTTTCACTGTCGCTTCGTAATACGGCGACTTACGAATGCGAGCCGTTAGAGAAATTTTTGGAATTTGCATTGGGTCAACTTCTAAAGAGTAGCGAAGTAAAGTGTAAGGATGCTATGTCTTAGATAACACAATTTACGAATTACACCTTACGCATTTACTTAATCTCCAATCCCATCGCACGTGCATACTTCATTTGGAAATAATGCACGGCATGTTCACTGATGCCGTCGTAAGTTGGGTCAACGACGAAGCGCCCTTGGCGATAGCCTCTAGACTGCAAACCTCGATGAACCGACTGACATAGGGCTTCGTCTTCGGCCCAAAGTACATTCCAGCGGTAGTTAATGCGATCTTCTTTAATACGCTCACCCGGCTTCGTCAACATAATTGACGTCATCTTGGTTTGATTGCCAGACGCTGGATAGAACCGAAATCCACCAATGGCGGCCTCACCTGGCACAACACCAAACTCAACGTTCGGCCACAGATGCCAGAAAATCGCATTTTGAGATGGTTCATCTGGCTCCACATCATAAGCCTTGTTTTTGAACTTTCTTAGCTTGCCATAGCTGCGGAGCCAATGGTCATGCGGTTGGCAAACATAGTCATCTAAGCTAACGAGATCCACAAACGCTGGATGCGCCACCGCGCAGTGATAACACTCTAAGCAGTTTTCAGCCAGCACCTTCCAATTGGCATTCAGCGGCGCGCTTTCCCAACTGTCTGCAGAGAGCGAGGCGTCTGCAACTACGTCTGTAATCCACGGGCACTGTTCCTTCATATCCGCGAACATGTCGCCCGCAACGTCGTTTAGGCTTGGAGCAGTGTTATCTAAGTTCACAAAAACGAAGCCAAGCGCAATTTCAAGGCGTACCGACACCAGCCCATAATCACTTTTGTCAAAATTTGGCATGTGATCACAGTGCCGTGCGTTGGTTAGGTTGCCCTCAAGATCAAAGGTCCAAGCGTGATAAGGACATACAATCCGAGATTTCACTTCCCCGCGCCCGCTCAGCAATTCGTGTGCCCGGTGCTGGCACACGTTATAAAACGCCCGAATTTCTCCAGATTGAGACCGGATCACAATCACGTCCTGATCCACAATTTGTGCGGTGACGTAGCTCCCAGTAATTGGCAATTGAGAGACGTGTGCGACAAGCTGCCAACTCTTGTAAAAAATGCGTTCGCGCTCTGCACGAAAGGTGGCGTCGTCGGAATACAAATAGCCAGGCAATGTCGGCGACTCAGCCGGGTTGGAAAGTAGAGGTTGAAAAGATGAAGACATAAGCGTTCAAATCCATCTGACATTGCGATTGAGTAGTGGCATGATGCATCATGTCACTACTCAATCGCACGCATGTAATAAAAAAGGCAGCCGCTCGTTAGAACAGCTGCCTCCTACTAGTCAAGTGCTAACTCGTAAATTAGCTACCGCAGCCAGGGGTGACAGAAAGGTCAGCCCAGTTGACTTGGAATTCATACACTGGTGGTACACCAATGACACATTGGGTCGTGCCACGGAAGTTCGTCCCATGGTAAGGAATAAGCGCCCCACCTTCGGTCCACAAGATGTCTTGTGCAGCTTGGTAGTTTGCCTTCCGAGCGTCGAAGTCCAATTCTTGGCGTGCTGCATCTAGCAAGCCGTCGAATTCTTCATTGTTGAAGTAGGTTTCGTTCCAAGACCCACCTGAGCGATAGGCTTCGTTCAGAATTTGGTCAGCTTGGCGTTCACCCCAACACGTTGCTGAGAATGGTTCAACCATCCATGCATCTGTCCAGTAGCCGTCTGAAGGCACAACGTTGATTTCCAAGTTGACGCCAATCGCGGCCAATTGTTGTTGATAGACTTCCGCCAATGGGGTCCAGTCTGGACATACATCAGAGATGTGCAGCGTCAGCGTTTCGCCAGCGTACCCAGCGGATGCCAACAGTTCTTGCGCCAATTCTGGATTTGGTGAGCAGTCTGGGTTGTAGCGATATTGATCGTCTGGTTTTACTGGCGTGTCACAAGCGACGATACCAGCACCTGAGAGAGCAATGTCAACCATCGCTTGGCGATCTGCCACAACGCGCATTGCACGGCGTAAATCAGGATTATCGAATGGAGGAATGTCTGTCCGCATAATCAAACCTGACCATGCCCCAGATGGGAAGTCGATGATGTCAAACCCACCAGTTGCTTCAGCCAATTCGGCTTGCGCGAGGGTCATGTCTAACCAGTCAATTTGGCTAGCCAAAAATGCTTGGAGTTGCGCTTCTGAATCTGGAATGTTGATAACTTCAACACCAGCCATGCCTGGAGGGCCACCCCAGTAGTCATCGTTAGCTTCAAGAATTGTCGTCCCTTCAACGTCTAACTTGACCAGCTTGAATGGACCAGTGCCCATCCCTGTGTCGCGAATGGTTTCTGCACTGTCAGCCGGAATAACACGAGCGCGATAATCCATGATGAGAAGTGGGAAGTCAGCATGCGCTTGGTTCAGGTTCATTACAACCGTGTAGTCATCTGGTGTATCTACGCTGTCGACAATCGCCAATACTGGTGCAATTGTTGAAGGTTCGGTTTGCCAGTGCACAATTGAGTAAGCCACGTCAGCTGCGGTCATATCAGAGCCGTCGTGGAATTTGACGCCTTCACGCAAGTTGAAGGTCCAAACATCAGCAGCTTCATTCGCGCTCCAGTCTTTTGCCAAGCTAGGAGCAGGGCTACCGCCCGCGCCTTGGCGGACAAGACCATCATAGAGCATGGTAATGGTTGGATAGAAACGGGCTGGATCTACAGGATCAACATTTTCGGTACCGCCCCAAGCACCATCGTGAGGAAGACGGAAGACACCACGGTTGCTCAGTTCTTTTTCAACTTCAACAATCGTTTCGACTTCAACTTCTTTTTCTACTTCAACAACTTCAGTAACGACAACTTCGACTTCTTTTTCGACTTCGACAACGGTCGTGACTTCAACTTCTTGGATAATTACTTCTGGCTCTGGTGCCGCACACGCAGCCAAGGCAACCATCAGCAAAGCGCCCAAGATAACTAACAAGGATACTTTCTTCATGCTTCTTTCTCCAAACTAAATTTTCTAAAATTGAGAGTGTGGCGAGACCAGCGGGACCGGTCCCATGAGGGCGCCCGTCGTTATAAATCAGATATAACGCGTGAGCGCTCACGCAACTATAAAGCGTGAATTTATAATTTGTCAATGTAAATCAGTTGCAATTTCGCATAATTCGTCACGAAAAGATAGATATTGTGACAAATTGCAGCAAACCAATAGAATAGAACTTGCAATAAGACTCATTCGCCACTAAACTACGTGAGCGCTCACGCAAACCCTAATGAAGAAAAATATTACGATTGATGACGTTGCCAAGTACGCAGGCGTATCTCGCCAAACCGTTTCGCGCGCCATCAACAATATGAATGGCATTAGCAAGACAACCCGTACCAAGGTGCTCGCGGCCATCAAAGAATTAGGGTATCGGCCAAGCCGCTTAGCGCGAGGGATGGCTGGCAATCAGTCTTTGACAATTGGGTTAGTCATTGGAAACATCCTAAATCCGGCCCACTCCGAAGTCATACGCGGACTGGAGAGCGTCGCGCAAACCATTGAGTACAACGTCTTTTTGCGAACAACAAATTATGTGCGTGACGCTGAAATTGAAACAATCAAAGCGTTGATCGCTGAAAACGTCGACGGCATTGTTTTGTCAAGCACCCATCTAGATGTAGAGACGTTAGCCGAATTTGCAGACGAAAAGCTTCCAATCGTAGTCGTCCATCGCAATCTGCATGCGCCCCACCTGACGTCCATCACCACGGACATTGAACGGGCCACCCAAACGCTCATCGAGTATTTGATCGGATCTGGACACCGCCAAATTGGATTGTTGACCCGGCCTGGGAACTTGGAAGACATCTTTCACGTCAAAGGATATAAAAAAGGATTTCAAACACTGGGATTGGCTTTCAATTCCGATTGGATTCTGCAAGCGAGCAATACAAATCTTGAAGCAGCCTATCGGGCAACACAACGGATGGTCGCTAAAAATAAAGACCTCAGCGCGATTGTAGCCTATAACGATATGATGGCAATTGCTGCAATGCACGCATGTCACGACTTAGGGTTGAATATTCCAGATGACATTTCCATTATTGGGTATGATGACATCCCTATCGCGGCGCATATCACGCCAGCGTTGACAACGCTGCGCATCCCAAGTTTTGAAATCGGGCGCTTAGCAATGAATCAGATGGTTGAAATGATAAAAGCACCGGATATGTCATTTCCACCAACGTTATGTGATATAGAACTAATCTTGCGTGCCTCAACAAAGTCAAGATTAGCGATCCCTACGCCTGCCTAAAACGCAAGCATTCGCAGCCGTTGCTGCTATTGACCTAGCCACACATTGGTCAACGTTGTCACAAAATTGCATAAATCAAAGATAACCAAGTTGTGAGAAGCCTGAAGTATCAACTCCCTTTGCCTGACCGTTCCTTGCACGAGAGGTCAGGCAAGGTAGAAATTGCAGAGTTACCCAAATCAACGGCTGAACACCAACTTGGATTACTGAGCTTTAGCCAAACAAGACTAGAAAGGATTTTGGAGGAACTATGTTTGGACTCATTTTACGGCGGTTGATGTTAGCGGTGTTAACGCTCTTCATCGTGTCGATTATCGTCTTTTTAGCAGTGGAAGCACTGCCAGGCGATATGGCAACCGCTTACCTCGGGCGTGATGCTACGCCGGAAAGTCTCGCAAATTTACAAGAAGAATTTGGCCTCAATCGACCCGCGGTGACGCGCTATTTCGATTGGTTCGGAGGCGTGATCCAAGGTGACCTCGGTGACTCTTTGGTACGTCGCAAGCCTGTGACTGAACTCATAGGTAATCGGTTACGAAACACTATTGTTCTGGCGGCAATCTCTTCAATGATTGGAATACCGCTGGCAATTTTCTTAGGCGTCATGACCGGGCTCATGCGTGACAAATTGCCAGACATCATCATTTCTACCATTTCGATTTTCGCCATGACACTGCCTGAATTTGTCACTGGCACCCTCCTCATTTTTGTCTTTGCAATTCGGCTCAAATGGTTCCCAGCAATTACAACAGTTGCCACCGATGCCAAAATTACAGAGCTTATTCCAAACATTTGGCTACCCGTTATTACACTGACATTGGTCATGATGGCACACATACTACGCCTTGTTCGGACCAGTATGATTGACGTGATGGTCAGTGATTACGTCAATATGGCCCGCTTGAAAGGCGTCCCAGCCTGGCGCATTGTTTGGCGACACGCTCTGCCAAACGCAATGCTGCCAACCATCAACATCGTGGCATTGACCATTGCTTGGCTCTTAGGCGGGGTTGTAATTATTGAAGCAGTCTTCAACTACCCCGGTATTGGCACACTGATGATCAATGGCATTTCCGACCGTGACTTGGCATTAGTCCAAGGCATCGCGATTATTCTGGCAACGATTTACATCGTAGTAAACCTCGCCGCCGACATCGCGACATTACTACTCAATCCACGGTTGCGCACTGCAATCGCAAAAGGTTAGGCGGACGCTGAAATGACTGTTGCAAACCCTTCCTATACAAAAGTAAAAGACACAACACCTGACAAGCCAAAGTCACCGGCTGGTGAGGTGTTAGACAACCTAAAACGCTCTCGCAGCGGCATGATTGGCATTGCGCTCATCATCATGCATCTCACGTTGGTTCTGATTGGCCCAATGATCACGCCCCAAGATCCACAACTGATGACCGCCTCCGAACGCCGTGAAATGCCTAGTGGCAATCACTGGCTGGGGACTGACAACAGCGGGCGTGACATTTTCTCGCGCTCACTCGTTGGCGGTCGCATTCTTATTACAGTCAGTCTCGTTGGAACGTCAATGGCGTTGGCTTGGGGCGGCTTCGTAGGGATTTTGCTCGGCTTCGTTGGCGGCCGCGCAGACGACATTGTGATGCGGCTGGTAGACGCCTTCTTAGCCATCCCCTGGCTGCTATTTCTATTATTGATTGTGTCAGTCGTGGGGACTGAGCCTTGGGTGCAAGCGCTCACCTTCGGCTTTTTCTACGGCATCCCCATTATTCGGGTGGCGCGGGCTGCCACCCATGACTACGTAACCCGCGAATTTGTACAAGCCGCACGTGCCCGTGGGGAAAGCAAACGTACTGTTGTGCTACGCGAACTCTTACCAAACGTCATGGATGTGATGCTCGTTGAAGGCGCAATGCGCTGGTCATGGATGCTCCTCGCCTTTACCTCACTGTCCTTCTTAGGGTTTGGGGTCGCCCCACCTGCCGTAGATTGGGGACGTATGGTCGCTGAAAATCGTCAAATTATGGCGCTTCAACCATGGGCAACGTTCGGCCCAATCATCATGCTCAGTTCCTTGATTATCGGCATCAATCTGTTCGCAGACGCCCTGGCAAAAGCACTCGGTCTGGATCGCAGCCAAGGAGCACCATTGTGAGTAATCTCGTTGATATCAAAAACCTTTCGGTTGGCTATCACACCAAATATGGTCGTTTGGTCCATGTGCTCCGCAACGTCAACCTGCATATTAAGAAAGGGGAAACGCTCGGGTTAGTAGGTGAGTCTGGTTGTGGAAAGAGTACGCTAGGGCAAGCCATGATGGGCTTCTTACGCTCCGGCAGCAAGATTCTTAACGGCAGCGTCAATTATGACGGGATCGATATGTTTGCGCTGAAGCCGCGTGAACTGGAAGCATTACGCGGAAAACGCATTGCCCTTATTCCCCAAAATGCTGGTCAATCTCTGACGCCAACACTGCGGTGCGGTAAACAAATTGAAGAAGCGCTGGAGTTAAATGCCAATATCACTGGACAAGCCGCAAAAGACCGCGTTGTAGAACTGTTCACGCAAGTCCGGTTACCCTCACCTGAAGAAATGGTCACGCGCTATCCGCATGAACTGTCTGGTGGTCAACAGCAGCGGGTAGCCGTTGCCATGGCGCTCGCTGGGGAACCAGACATGCTGGTGCTAGATGAACCCACCACGGGGCTAGATGTGACGACCCAAGCGCACATCCTAGATTTGATGCGTGCAATTGTGGATGACTTGGGCACCGCGATGATGTACATCAGTCACGACCTAGGCGTAATCGCCCGCGTGAGTGATCGGGTTGCAGTGATGTATGCCGGTGAAGTCGTTGAAGATGCAACGGTGTCACAGTTATTCCGGTCGCCATCACACCCGTATGCCCGTGGGCTTCTAGAATCAATTCCTCGCTTGACGCTTTCGGGGATTCCAAAGTCAATGCCCGGACAACCACCACTTCCTGGCACGTTGTCAGGGTGTCACTTTGAACCGCGCTGTAGCTTTGCAACCGATCGATGTCGCAGTGAAAGTCCGGCTCTCAACGACATCCAAACTGACGGCATGGAACACTTAGTACGCTGTCATCATGCTGAAGACATCAGCAAACAAGACTTCTCGCAAGACTTGAAAGCCGGCGTGCAGCAAATCGTCAAAACCATCTCAAACGACACAGCGCTGGATCTACAAGGCGTTGATATTACCTACTTCAGCCCAGACATTATTGATAAGTTGCTGGGTAAAAAAGAACCACCGCTCACGGTTGCTGGCGTCAATTTGAACGTCAAGCGGGGCGAAACTGTTGCGTTGGTAGGTGAGAGTGGTAGCGGGAAGTCCACCATTGTACGGGCTGTTTCTGGGCTATTGCCATCAAAAGGCGGCTCGATTCAATTCGAAGACTTTGACCTCACCGTCAGTGTAGACGACCGTCCAATGGATTTGCGCAAACGCATCCAAATGATTTTCCAAAATCCAGACGCATCGCTCAATCCACGTCAGTCCGTCAAAGAAATTCTAGATCAACCGCTGAAGCTCTATTTCCCAGACATGCCTGCTACCGAGCGTGAGGCGCGCATGCGGGAACTGCTTGACCGCGTACGGCTCAGCGACCGTTATCTCAATCGTTATCCGGGGCAGATGTCAGGTGGTGAAAAGCAACGGGTGGCTGTCGCCCGTGCTTTTGCTGCTGATCCTGAAGTGGTGCTGTGCGACGAAGTCACCTCGGCCTTGGATGTATCTGTACAAGCCGCCGTACTAGATTTGCTAGCAGATTTGCAGCGCGAACATGGCACAACCTACATCTTTATTACGCATGACTTGGCCGTGGTGCGGGCTTTTGCCGATCGCGTCGCTGTGCTGTATCAGGGTCGGCTGTGTGAAGTTGGAACCGTAGAAGAAATTTATTCTGCACCATTCCATCCATATACAGAAACGTTGTTAGGCGCAGCGCTTGAGCCAGACCCTGACATAGCACCAAAGCTAATTGGTGGCGACACCCCAGAGTCATCGCCACCAGCACAGGGATGTCCTTTCCAACGGCGCTGTCCAGTGCGCGTTGGTAGCATTTGTGATGAAGAAATGCCGGCATGGCAAATACCCGAAGGCGCAGTCAATCATAAAATTCGCTGTCACATTCCCGTAGAAGAATTGATTCAAATCCAAATGCCAGCTTAGAAGCAGGCCGCATTGGGTTTGATTTCATAAAGACGATTTGACGAAAGGCTAGTAGCGAATTAGTTGTTAGCCTTTCGTTTTTAGAGTTCGCCATGCGCAACCTTGTTGAGACTCTCAAACTTCCGGCTTATCGCTGGCTTTGGTTCAACTCTGTCTTTGGCTCAGCAAGACTAATTTCAGTATTCGTTGCACGTGGCTGGCTGGTCTTAACGCTCACCGATTCGCCATTTTGGGTTGGGGCTGCCCCTGCCGTCCGAGGGCTAACGCAAATTGTGCTCGGCGCATTTGCCGGCGTCATGCTGGACCGAGTAGATCGCAAGACAGCACTATTTTGGGTGGAAATTGGTAACAGCGCTGTCGCCTTGGCACTCGCGCTACTGATCCTGACTGGTCAAATCGCGTTGTGGCATGTGTTTGTCGCGGCACTGTTTGAAGGCGTTCTCATTTCAGTTCGCTGGCCGGCAATCAATACGATGATCGTATCGGTGGTGGAAAAAGAGCAAGTTCTTAACGCGTCAGCTGCGCAGATGCTGGGCTTCAATCTTGGTAATGTGGCAGCCTCGGCGCTCGCCGGAGTGATCATTGCGAGCTTTGGTGTTGAATACGGCTATTTCTTTGCTGTTGCAACTGGATTGATTTCAGCCGGATGCGTATTGTTCGTGAGCGGTAATTTTCGACCTATTGCCCAAACAATTCACGTCACAAAAGCCATCTCTGAAGGCATTGGCTACATTCGTGAAAGCCAAATTTTGTTATGGCTAATCACACTTGGCTTTTTGATGTCATTCTTGGGCTGGTCAAACCTGACCATGCTACCAGTGGTTGCCCGTGACGTCTTATCTGGAGATGCGTCTGCATTTGGATACCTAACAGGTGCTGGTGCGCTGGGATCACTCATCTCGACCGCACTGATTGCCAGTTTAGGCAACTATAAAGATAAGGCTTTTTTGGTGCTCACTAGCGGCATCCTGACGTCAGTTGGCATTCTAGCATTTTCGTTTTCAACATGGTTTGCCTTGTCACTAGTATTGGCTGGGTTGATGCAAGCAGCATTGATGGCTTTCGAAGTTACATTGACAGCATCCGTATTGCTCAACACGACCGATGAAATGCATGGGCGCGTTCAGGGAATTTACACCCAAGTCTTTGGCTTCACGTGGGTCGGCGGTGTGTTCTTAGGTGCAATTGCCGAATATACCGGTGCACCAACTGCAATTGCCATTGGCGGCATCGCAATCGGCACGATTGTATTGTTCGCGTGGGCACCATTGAGACGGCTGATGCGGGCGTAATAACTAATTGCTGAATTGCATAACTATTGATGATTAACTCAGGTTACGCACTTGAAGATTCGTCCTTTCGTCCGCAGGGAAAGCTTGCCGCTACGCGTCTGTGCTTTGACAAATTCACTTAAGCGATTCGGCGTGAGAAATCTATTCAGGAGCATTATCTGCAATGCAGTTGCCAAGTCTTCTAAATAGATCTTTCACACGCAACGGTTTGGACTACTTTTTCGTCAGCTCGAACGTGTTCAAGCTGACGCATCCGTCGAGTTTATGGCAATTTCAAAGAAATCGCGTAACTCGAGTGGGTAACTGAATTGTCAACTCAGAGTAAGCTTTCATTAGCAGTTAATTATTGCGTGATCTTATTCACGCGGAACGTCTTTTGGAACGCAGGCTGCGCATGCAAACGTTTCACCATGATTTGCAATCGCTAACTCACGGTCTGCATCCGTCTGGTATTGCGGCGTGTCGTAGCGCGGCGTGCGATGATCAATAGGCGCTCTGGCAGCAGGTTTCCAGTCGCCTGGCCATGAGAATTCAAGCTGGACCGCAGTTCCTGACTCTGTAATCGTGTCAAACAATTGCAGCGCTTGGCGCATAATTTCGACTTGCTCGCCGGGTAAGTTAGGCCGTCCAGCGGTATGGCCTAATGGAAAATCTAAGAATGCAGCCCGCGGCGGATTCGCAGACTGGGTAATGCTCAGCGCGCTTGTCATTGACAAGCTTGCAATTCCAACGCTTTCAAGTGTTCTGGAAATCAGTCCCACGGACTGATGGCACACTGGTCAGACGGGGACCAACAAGGCAATGTCGGCCTCCATTTCTTGAACCGTCGCAACGATCTCTGGAATAAGTTGCTCTCGCAGTTTACGTTGCGAATAAATGCCGCCCATGAAGGTCAGCGCATGGTGGGTGAGTGACCCTAGCTCGCCATCTGCAACTAATTGGCGTAGCGGTGCCAACGGCAAAACGATATTCGGATCTTGCCGAGCAGCCGTCATGTCATAGGCAAAATGAGACGTCCGCAAGGCACGGATGTCAATGTCCGTCGGAATGTGACGCATGGACAGGTCATCTTTGTGTGTAAATGCAACTTGACCAGCAGCATAAACGCCGCCTGAAGCAATGAGCGCAAGTTTGCACTCAGATAATGGCTTATTAATAGGCGCAAGCGGAACAGGATCAGGCTCATGCGCCCACCGATATGACCCATAACCAAGTTTGTCATAGGTCTCATGCGTGACTGCAATGTAGTCAACGGGATCAGTAAAAGTGTGGGGTTGGGTGTCCATAGGGGCAAGCATATCACAGCTAAAATTTGTCATGCCAACACTCTATTCCATCTCTGACGCCCGTCAACGTGCTAAGCAACGCTTGCCGCGCCTCATTTTTGATTTCATCGATGGGGCAGCGGGCAACGAAGAGGCTAAAGCACGCAACGAAGCCGCCTTCAGCAGCTTTTTATTGCAGCCAAGAGTACTAGTCAAAACGGATACGCGCGACGTGTCCACACGGCTCTTAGATCGCACGTGGAACTATCCCTTTGGTATTGCCCCAATGGGCATGTGCAATCTGGCGTGGCCCAGAGCCGACCACATGTTGGCTGCTGCGGCTAAACAGCACAACATCCCGCTTGCCATTTCTACGATGGCCTCCACCAGCATAGAAATCATGTCGACGCTCGCCGCGCAAAATGCGTGGTTTCAACTGTATGTGAGTCAATCCGAACAACAGGCTTTCTCTTTAGTAGATCGCTGTTTGGCGGCAGGCTACAAAACCTTAATTTTTACAGTAGATGTTCCCCAAGTAGCCCCACGGCTACGAGACCTACGCAACGGATTTCAAGTTCCATTCAAAATGGGGATCCGGCAATTTATTGACTTTGCGACCCACCCCAATTGGTCAATCCGTAGTCTGCTGGCAGGTGCACCTTCCTTGGCAAATGTATCAACCATTAAGGGCAGTCAACCAATTGATCGCAATGCAAGCCGTGGGTTTGTAGATTGGGACTTTCTCAAACGCTTACGTGAACACTGGCCACACACACTGATTGTTAAAGGCATATTGCACCCAGATGACGCAGTCAACGTTCAGTCTGTGGGTGCGGACGCAATCTACGTCTCAAACCATGGTGGTCGGCAACTGAACAGCGCCCCACCTGCAATTTGGCAATTGCCAAAAATTCGTCAGGCCGTCGGTGAGACTTATCCAATTCTGTTTGACAGCGGCATTCGCAGCGGCGAAGACATTATCAAAGCGCTGGCATTTGGCGCGGATTTTGTGATGCTTGGAAGACCATTTTTATATGGAATTGCCGCCAGACAAGCGCGGGGGCTAAATAACATTATCAATTTATTGGCGAATGACGTCAGCGTTGCAATGGCTCAGCTTGGCGTTACATCCATCGCTCAAATCGATCGCTCTGTGCTGTGTGACCAGCACTATTTTGCAAAGGAAACTCAACTATGAAAGTACGAGGTGGCGCACTTCTAGCACGCGCATTTCAGGAAAAAGGCGTCGCGCAAGTTTTTACGCTTAGCGGTGGATTTTGTAATCCGGCGCTTGAAGGCTTTATGCAATGCGAAATTCCTGTAATCAATTCACCGCATGAGCAAATTGCGGGACATCTGGCAGATGGTTTCACCCGCATCAATCGGCAGCCAGCTGTTTGTTTAGTTGGCCCAGAAGGCTTTGCCAATGCTGTTCCCGCAATGATGGAAGCCTGGGGAGAACGTTCCCCAGTAATTTTCATTACAGGCTCTAGCACGCTCAAACGCCAAGGTAGCGGTGGGTTCAAAGAAATTGATGATGTTGCCATTGCCGCCCCACTCACAAAGTACAGCGCACAAATTACCCATGGGGAACGCATTCCTGAGTTTGTAGACCGGGCATGGACGATTGCCACAACTGGCTATCCTGGCCCCGTGCATTTGAGCTTGCCCGTTGACATTATGTTTAGCTCATTTGATATCGCCGCTGGGCGCGAAGAACGGCCTTTTTCCCGGAGCGCCAAACGCATCCCGCGCGCGTGGCCCTGTCCTGAAGATCTTGCACTGGTGATGCACCAACTAGAAATTGCGCAACGTCCTATTCTGATTGGTGGTCACGGCGTTTGGTGGGCAAAGGCTGAAGAAAAACTTGAAAAAGTCGGGCAGACGCTAGGCATTCCCGTTTTCAACGTCCCCTACCATCAAAAACTACTAGGGGAAGAAGTCGAAGCCTACATGGGTCTGGCAGATATTCATCAATATCCACCGTCTAAGTACGCGCTCCACAATTCAGATTTGGTCATCATGATTGGCGGACGTTTAGACAATCAGATGAATTTTGGAAATCCACCATTTTTTCCTGAAACGACACAGTTGGTCTGTGTGAATGGCTCACATGAAGAATTGCAACTCAATCGTGCGGCAGACATCGGACTGCTAAGTGATGCCAATGCTTTTTTAGACGCGATGCTGGCACTCAAGACTGATGGGCGTTGGACACTCGACCGCAGCTGGTTTGATCACAATCGCAAGCTGCGTGGCGAATGGGTTGAAAAATCTTTGGCAGACATTCCAAGCCTAGAAGAAACCGGTGGCAAGCCGCATCCCTTACAGGTTGCTCTTGATGTGCAATCCGCCATGGGCGACGACGATTGGCTGGTGATTGATGGAGGAAACACGCACTTTTGGTCTGAAATAGCCATCAACATTGCGGGCTACCAAGGCCAAAAGCTAGGCAATATTTTGCATCCCGGGACGTTTAGTATGCTGGGTGTTGGCGTGTCGTTTGGGATTGCGTCGAAGTTGACCCACCCTGACAGCAACGTCGTGGTGATCAGTGGCGATGGTGCTTTTTTGTCCGGGGGCTTGAGCATTGAAGCGGCCTTCCAAGAAAATTTACCTATTGTCGTCGTCATCGATAATAATGGCGGACTAGATTGCATTTCGCAGCAGCAAGAGCGGCTCTTCGAAAATGGCACCCACTTCGCGACCGACTTTCGTGACATCCCTTTCCATGCGATGTTTGAAGGATTGGGAGGATATGGCGAGTTGGTCACAGATCCAGCCGAAATTGCGCCTGCGGTGAAACGCGCGATCGCCAGCGGCAAAACCGCCTGCGTGAACGTCAAAACCAAAGGTTATATCAGTCCGATTGTGTTAGCGACGACCAGCAAACGCGACAAGGCGTCGATTGAATAATGGCGACCCTCTCATCACACGTCTTAGACTCGGTGCTGGGCGACCACGCCAAACATATCCGCATTTCTTGTAACTTACGGATCGCTGGTCTGCCTGATATCGAACTGTTCAATGTCATTTCAAATGAACAAGGCCGCATTGTGGAGCAAATCGATGTACAGCCTCATTCGCATTGCGAGCTTGTGTTTCACACTGCCGAATACTTTTCAAAGCAGTCTAACGCTCCGGACACGCCACAAGTTGTCGATGCAGTAACCGTGCAAGTGCACGTCAACAATCCATCCGACCGCATTCACATCCCTATGATGCTAGCGCCCCACTCTTACTCAATTTGGTGGTCTGCTTAGTAATGGAGAGCTTTATGCAAACAGCTTCCCGCGGACGCGCCCGATTGGGCATTGTCGTCCCTTTCTC
Organism: Anaerolineales bacterium; assembly: GCA_020630805.1. Classification (GTDB taxonomy): domain Bacteria; phylum Chloroflexota; class Anaerolineae; order Anaerolineales; family UBA6668; genus JAHDIM01. The sequence goes on along the minus strand of JAHDIM010000014.1, from coordinate 16,220 downwards.
AAACACAAATCTTGAGCCAGATATGCAAATGCTGCGTCCAAATGGCGTTTCACTACATTTTGCGCGGGCTGGCGGCTATGACTTAGATGAAGTCCCTGACTCAGACCAGATGCGGCAGTTTGCGCTTGCCTCATTAGACGAGGTTGTGGCCTCACTTGCTGCAACACGCCCAGATGCCATCTTGTACGGCTGTACGTCGGCCACTCTTGCGCATGGCCCAAACTTTGACAGCGAGTTCGCGCAACAGATTAGTACGATGACAGGCAAGCCTGCCATTACTGCCGCAGGTGCGCTTGTGTTGGCACTGGAAACATTAGGCGTGAAAAAGATTGCCTTCTCTTCGCCCTATGTTGAGCAACTCAATCAGGAAGCAATTGAGTTTCTGGCAGAAAGCGGATTTGAAACAGTATCAAGTGCATACGTCGGTGAGGATCTAGGCAATTATGGACAAGGCGAACTCACGCCAGCGCGGGTGTGCGCGTTAGGCTTGTCAGCCGATTCGAAGACCGCCGAAGCATTGGTTTTGTCTTGTACAGATATGCGAGCAGTTGAAGCACTACCTGAGCTAGAAGAGAAATTGGGGAAGCCAGTCGTAACCAGCAATCAAGCATTGATGTTTGCTGCGGCGAAGGTATTGGAATTGAAGGCAGATGAAGTCGTGAAAGCTGGGGCACTGTTTACGTATTTGTAGTGCCACTCCGCGGAGTGGCACTACAAATGGCTTATTTCAAAATCTTGTACAAGGTATTTACAAACCGTTCCATTTGCGCTTTTGTGCCAAGGGTAATTCGAATGCAGTCTGGCATACCGTAGCCTTTCATCTGACGAATGACAATCCCTAAATTACGAAGCGTTTCGGTAACGTGACTGGCGTCATCCGCACTCGGGAAACGACACAACACAAAATTACAATTGCTCGGGACTGGACGTATTCCCAAATTTTCAAGTTCTGCAGTCAGCCAGGTTCTAACAGATGCTGTTTCGTTACGCACCCAATCGACATGCTCTTGATCCGCCATTGCTGCTGTCGCTGCGGCTTGGGCTACTTTTGTAACCGTATTTGGACGTTGGATCCGGCGCAGTATATCAATGACTTCAGTTGGGAAGCTTCCCCAGCCGACACGCATACCTGCCAATCCATAAATCTTTGAAAACGTCCGCAAGACAACCGTATTGCCTCGCGTAACGAGATCAAATAGAGGGGCGAGCTCGGCATACTCCGCATATGCTTCGTCAATGACAAGCATAATGTCAGGTGCAAGTTGGTTACGTAAGTAGACCAAGTCAGCAGACGGCACCAATGTGCCCGTTGGGTTTCCCGGATTTGCGACGAATACCATCTTAGTCTGTGACGTCACAGTCGCGAGGATGGCCTCAATATCGACCCTATAGTCATATTCCGGAGCGAACTGAATCTTAGCCTGGAGTTGCTTTGCGACCGTTCGAAAATACAAATAGCTGTATGTCGTTGTAACAACCTCGTCACCCGGATCTAGATATGCTGCACACAATAATGCGATGAGCGATAAAGACCCATTGCCGCAAAGAATGGACTTAGCATCCACGCGATGTTGCAACGCAATGGCCGCCGCCAAGTCCGTGCAGTTTGGGTCCGGATACAAATTTGTCTGCCTAAGAACATTACTCGCAGCGGAAAGTGCCTTCGGTGATGCACCAAGTGCGCTTTCATTCTGCGCCAAATACAATGGTGTAACACCAGCAGGAAATGTGTTGTCTGGCAACACATACGGAGCAAGTTGCAGTAAATGTTGGCGAGGCTTCATGATTGGCGGCGTTGTTCAGTTGCGGCAATATCTACCTCATCATCGACGGTGAGCACAACCCCATAATCTGTTATCGCAGCTTCACGGCTCACCAAGCCATGTTGGACATCCGTTGCAACAGCATATGGATCACGCTCAAAAGGATTTCCAAAACCACCTCCGCCCGGGGTCTGGAAAATCAAGCGTTCGTCGCGTGCAATCCGAAACTCACCTTTGCCCGGCAACAATTCTCCAGCGCGCTCAAGTTCCACGATGCCAACCGCCCCTGAAGCCCCACCTAGAAATCCGTTAGCCGGATATTTCATCCGTTCTAACGACAAGAACAGCAGAAATGGTTTGTCTTCTGCAGACGTCAATTCAAGGACTTGCCCAAGCCCTCCGCGATATTTTCCTGCACCGCCAGAATCCATTCGCAACTCACGCTTATGGACAAGTAATGGTGCAGTGCTTTCCGTGATTTCAACTTGAGATCCCCAAACCCCGCTTGGATACGCAGTTGCAGACAACCCGTCTTTAGAGGGACGCGCCCCAGTTCCACCGTTGTGCACCAACTCGACCGCAAAGTGCTGACCTGCGTCAGTCACATCTAGCGCTGTTACATTCCGCATGGGTAGGTCAAACATACAAGACGCCCCTTCGGCTGGAACACGATCTGGGATTGCCTGATGCAAACAGCCAAAGACAAAGTCTGGCATGAGTTGTCCAATGGTATGGCGCATGGCAACTGGCGCTGGTGGCTGGGCGTTGACAATGCACCCTTTCGGCGCAGTCACTTTGAACGGCGCAAGCGAACCGGCATTGTTTGGAATGTCGGAGGCGACTAAGCACCGCAGACCAAACACCGCATACGCCGCAGTGTAATTCAGCGGCACATTGATGCCAAACGCAGAACATGGCGATGAGCCAGTAAAGTCCAACACCATTTCATCCTCTGTGATGGTCAAACTCCCATTGATTTCAATTTCAAAATCGTAGCCATCAATCATCAACTGGTGCGGATAGTGACCATTGGGAATTTCTGCAATTGCCGCCACAGTGCCATCATAAGAGGTTTGGATGATGTACTCAGCTAGCGCGTCGAGTGTCTCAATATCAAACTCTTGCATCATGGTGACGAGGCGTTCACAGCCAACTTCACAACAGGCAATCAGTGCATATGTATCGCCTTCGTTTTGCACGGGTTCACGCGAATTGGTTTTGACTATTTCTAATAAAAACTGGTTGATCTCACCCCGATCTACCAATTTACAAGGGGGAATGCGCAATCCTTCATCAAAGATGTCGCTGCCTTCTGGTCCCATTCCACGCCCACCAAGATCAATCAAATGCGACGTACAAGAGGTCAGGCCAACCACTTTCCCATTGAGAAACGCTGGCTGCACCAGAAGAAAGTCGTTCAAATGTCCTGACGCGAGCCATGGATCATTCGTCATATAAACATCACCGGGCTGCATCGTGTCAATGGGAAACCTATTAAGCATGTACTTAACGGCTTCAGCCATCGTGTTGATATGCCCAGGTGTGCCGGTCACAGCCTGCGCCAGCATGCGGCCCTGACAATCAAAAATGCCAGCAGAGATATCGCCACACTCGCGCACGATTGGACTAAATGCGGTGCGGATCAGGACTTGTCCTTGTTCCTCTACAACCGCCAGAAGTCGGTTCCACATAATTTGATGATCGATTGCTGACTGACCAGACATCTTAAGCCCCTCCTTGAACTTTGTTCAGATGCAAATTGCCACCTGCATCAACGATCACGGTCATTGTGTCCGGAACAAGCGTCGTTGTCTGTGCCTCAACAATCAGCGCAGGGCCGTCGAATTGACTACCTACCGTCAACTGTGAACGGTCAAAAATGGGGCACGCTTGCCAGCCTCGGTGACGGCCAAAGTACACCTCTTGCGCACGTTGCGGCGTTGGTCGACGCGTTTGCATTGACTGGATCTCGGTTGGATTAGGTGCCTGTGGCGCAGTTGCCACTGTCATTGCCCAGTTCATTACCTCAATCGTCATACTCGGTACGGTGCGATGAAACTGTGCTTTATATTCAGCTTCATAGGCAACCAAAAGTTGGGGTAGGTCCCTTTCAGCCAACATACGGTTTGGCAGTTCCACTTCAATTTCATGACCTTGCCCTTTGTAGCGCATGAACGCAATGCGTTTTTCAACAAGAGTTTGCCCGAGTGCACCCGCCTGCACAATCTGACTGGCTTCGGCGAGCATGTTTGAAAACAACGCATTCACTCCAGCAAAATCAAACGCATCTAACGTTGTGTAATGGCTGCGTACAATTTCATATGACACTGGCGCAAATAGAAATCCAATGGCAGACCCAACGCCCGGATCTGCAGGGATCACTATATGATTTACATTCATTTTTTCTGCCACACGAGACGCATGCAGAGGACCATTTCCCCCAAAGGCAATCATCGTGCGTTGGGGGAGTGCTTTGCCACGTTCAACCGCATGTACCCGACCAGCACTTGCCATGTTTTCGTCAACAATTTGAGCAATCGCATAGGCACTTTCGGCAGGCGTCAACGCCAACCCCGTGCCAATTTCAGATTGCACAGCCGCCTCTGCTAAGGTTGGCGCAATCTGCAAGCGCCCTTCCGCAAAAGCGCTGACATCAATGTGCCCTAAGACGACGTCGCTGTCGGTCACTGTGGGATGCACCCCACCACGGTTGAAACACGCTGGTCCTGGTTCTGACCCAGCACTCTCGGGGCCAACAGTAACGCGCTTGAGGCGATCAAGTTTGGCAATTGAGCCGCCACCCGCCCCAATTTCAATCATTTCAATCACTGGAATACGCACTGGCAACCCACTGCCTTTCATAAAACGTTCCGCCCGTGCAATTTCAAAATGGCGTGACGTTTGCGGCTGACCTTGATCAATAAGACACAGTTTTGCAGTGGTGCCTCCCATATCAAATGAGATGACTTCATCTAAATTGCATTGTTTGGCAACCGTTGCTGCCAAAATTGCGCCACCAGACGGGCCGCTTTCAACAAGCCGAATTGGAAACGTACGAGCGGTTTCGAGAGTGGTCATACCGCCGCCCGATGTCATGATGTACAACGGACAATCCATAGATTGTGCACGCAGTTCAGTTGCAAACCGTTTTAAGTAAGTTCCCATCAGCGGCTGAATGTATGCATTCGCGACCGTCGTACAAAGCCGATCGTATTCGCGGGCTTCTGGACTGACCAATGACGACAAACTGACAAACAAGTCTGGTCGCTTGGCATGAATCAGCTCTGCAAGCTGCATTTCATGCTGATTGTTGGCATACGCGTGCAATAAACAGATCGCAATACTTTCGACCTGATGCCGATCTAACGCTGCTAAGAGGTCGTCGACTTCATCGATGGCCAAAGGCTTTAGCACTTCCCCATTTGCCATCATTCTTTCAGAGATCGTGAAACAACGTTCGCGCGGGACGTACTTGTCTGGCTTATCTAAGAAAATGTCGTATTGGTTGTACCGCCGCTCATAGGCAATTTCGAGGATGTCACGAAATCCAGCGGTGGTGATTGTTGCAACAGTGGCGCCTTTACGTTCAATGAGCGCATTGGTCGCGAGAGTTGTACCATGCACAATTGCACTGACTTGGGACGGCATAACATTGGCTTTCTCCAGCACAAGTTGAATGCCCGTCAATGCACCGGCCACTGGGTCTTTGGGTGTCGTTGGAGTTTTGACTGTGATGAAGTCAGTCGCGTTGGGCGTGGGCTCCAAAGCAACGTCCGTGAATGTACCGCCAATATCGACGGCAATTCGCACAGATTTCGCTATCATATTGTGTCCTTTATCACTTTGTGTGTGTGAGGAATTATACTTGTGCTGTAAAAGATTTCGCACTGTACTGCGCTAGTCTCTGCCACAGTTTAGGAGTGACCAAATGATTACCGTACATGACCCTGCAATTGCAAATATGGATGCTGCCCGGCTCAGCCGAATTGGGGACGTCAATCGCCGTTATGTTGCTGAAAACAAGCTGCCTGGATTTGTAAGTCTGGTAGCGCGCAAAGGCAAAATTGTGCACATTGACACCTGTGGGTACCGCAGTCGGGAACATCAACTGCCTTACGAACAGGACACAATTGTACGCATTTACTCCATGACAAAGCCAATTGCGTCTGTAGCGCTGCTCATGCTGTGGGAGAGATCTTTATTTGATCTGACCGATCCGGTGGACGCCTATCTACCTGAATTCAAGGACGTGATGGTTTACGCTGGCGGCGAACTTGAAAAACCTGACAGTCAGATCACGATCCAACAATTGTTGACGCACACCGCAGGCCTTTCCTACGGTAGCTTCGATGAGCCTAACCCCCACCCTGTAGATGCGATGTATGACGCGGCGAACCTCTTTGACCGAGCGACCTGCGCTTCGACAGAAGAACTGGTCAAAAAGATTGCAGCGTTGCCTTTGAAATATCATCCAGGAACCAAATGGCACTACAGCATGGCCACCGATGTTGTGGGACGTCTGGTTGAAGTATTCTCTGGGCAAACACTAGCCGACTTTGTTGATCAGCAGATCTGTCAACCGCTAGGCATGGTCGACAGCGCATTCCATATTGATCCCGCAAAAACAGATCGCTTTGCAAGTTTGTATCTTGTGACGCCAGATGATCCGATGGCATTGCGAGACGAAGGCCCTACCAGTCGCTATCTCCCTCCCAGCACTGTGCACTCCGGTGGTGCTGGCATGGTGTCTACCATCCATGACTACTATCTATTCGCCTCTTGTTTGCTTAACAAAGGTACGTTAAATGGTCAGCGGATTCTGGGTCGCAAAACCGTCGAACGCATGCAGCAAAATCATATTGCTCCCGCGTTACTACCCATTGGGTTTGAAATGAGTGCGCCAATGGAAGGCACTGGTTTTGGATTAGGTGTCGGCGTCACCATGGATCCTTCACGCACTGGGCAAATGGGCTCCATCGGAGATTATGGCTGGGGCGGCTATGCCGAAACCATCTGCATTATTGATCCTGTCGAAGAGATGATTGCCATCAATATGACCCAGTGCATTCCGTCAAGCGCTTACCCAATCCGCAGCCAATTTAGGACGGCTGTGTATCAGGCGCTAACGTAGTTGGCGGCAATATTGCAATCTAAGTTACCCCCACAAAAGGACTCATCAAGAATATTTTCTAATGTTGTAAAGGTTTTGAACGACATTGCGAATTCACATTATGTCGTGGATAATTTTGCCACTCGAATGTAATCTAGATTACATAACAAATCGTATGGCGAAATATAAGTACCTTTCACTATTATTCTTTTCAGTCATCGCAATCATTGGTTATTTCTCAATTTCGACCAACCAAATTGATCGTGATCTACGGCAACAGATTGCCGACAACAACGTAACTCCATTTGAAGATCATCTGCTGCAGACTAATCCACGTCCAGAGATGGTTGCGCTGGGCCAAACGCTGTTCTTTGACCCTATCTTAAGTGGCAATATGGATATTGCCTGTGCAACCTGTCATCATCCAACAACTGCAACCGCAGATAACATCCCACTCTCGATTGGCGTTGGTGGACATGGAATTGGCCCTGACCGCGAAATTGGCGCAGATCGTGAGTTCACGCCGCGCAATGCGCCAGACATTTTCAATCGCAATTCCACACTGTGGACGTCAGCGTTCTGGGACAGTCGCGTGAATTTGGCCGCTAACGGTGTCATCATTTCTCCCGCAGGTAGCAGATTGCCAGACCAACTCGATACTATTTTTGCGGTACAGGCAATGTTTCCTGTGACCTCTGAAGTAGAAATGCGCGGCACAGAAGGGGATGTTGACTTCTATGGTGAAGTCAATGACCTAGCCCTGCTAGATGAGGATGATGAACATACCGTGACTAGCACTTGGGACATGTTGATGGATCGTTTGCTGGCACTCCCCGCGTATGAAACGATGTTTGCGGAGGCCTATCCAGATGTTGCGAAGGAAGACCTCACCTTTGCCCATGCTGCTGAAGCAATTGCGGCGTTTGAATTAGACGCCTTCACTTTTGTCGACAGCCCCTGGGATCGATATGTCGCGGGAGACAATCGCGCCCTTACGGATCAGCAAAAAACTGGCGCAGCGCTATTCTTTGGCGAAGCAAATTGCAGCCAATGTCACAGTGGAACGCTCCTCACAGATCAGGAGCACCACAACATTGGGGTTCCACAATATGGTCCCGGTCGCACTGATGAATTTGCACCGCTCGATTTTGGACGCTACGAAATCTCAAAAGCGGGCTATGAAAAGTTCATGTTCCGAACGCCAGCCTTACGAAATGTCGCGCTGACTGGACCATACATGCATAACGGAGTCTATTCAGATTTGGAAACGGTGGTGCGACACCACTTAGACGCCCACGCTGGCTTGGCGGAATACAACCTGTCCGAGCTACCACCTGAGTTCTATACCGTCTTTGCTGACATTTCTACAGATCATGCGTGGCCAGAAATTGCGGTCTTAGCGCCTGAGATCCGAACAGCAGTCGCGCTAACGGATGCCGACGTGGACGCATTAGTTGCATTTTTACATGCGCTTACGTCCCCCACCGCAGAGGATTTGACGTACCTAATTCCTGACTCAGTTCCGAGCGGACTGCCGTTTGAATAGGGCATTTCAAAAATTATTGACTAGCAGTTAATAGAAAAGAGCCACACAATTGCGTGGCTCTTTTTCGTTATTCCTCAGCCAATTTTCGCCTGAATAGAACTAGCAATATTGATCTAACAACTTCGCCTGCGCTTGAATAGCAGCCTTGAACTCAGCCTTTAGAGACGCCACTAAGGCCTCTACAGAAACAACATCATCAATTGTGGCAACGCCTTGCCCGGCAGACCAGACTGTTTTCCACGCTTTTGCTTCTGCACTTAGTCCTTCACCAAAATCAATCTTCTTAGATAAATTCCACATCTCTTTGGTGATGCCGTTATTTTCCAAACTTGGCCGCATAAAACTTGCTGGCACACCAGAAACAACTGCGGTATAGACAATATCACTCGTCTTACTGTCCACAATCATTTGCCGATACGCATCATCGGCAGCGCTTTCCGTGACATTGATAAACCGCGTGCCCATGTAGGCCAAATCTGCGCCCATTTGCATCGCAGAGGCCACATCTTGCCCCGTGCTCATACAACCAGACAGCAAGATCGTGCCGTCAAAGAAACTGCGCATTTCTTGAATAAACGGTATTGGGTTCAGCGTCCCAGCGTGTCCACCGGCACCTGCTGCCACGCAAATCAGACCGTCAACACCAGCACCAGCCGCTTTTTCCGCATGCCTACGATTGGTAACATCGTGGAATACCAGCCCCCCATAACTATGCACCGCTTGCACCAAATCTGGCACAGCACCGAGCGAAGTAATAATCAAGGGCACTTCATGTTTGACACACATCGCCAAATCTGCCTGCAACCGTGGATTAGTATTGTGAACAATCAGATTTACGCCAAACGGTGCTGGCGTTTGGCCAGTCTCCGCTTCAAATGTTCGCAGTTCAGATTTGATCTCAATCAGCCACTGTTCAAACCCTTCCGTCGTCCGTTGATTCAACGCAGGAAACGTCCCTACAATGCCATTCTTACAGCATTCAATCACCAATTCTGGTCCAGAAATAAGAAACATTGGGGCAGCCACAACGGGCAATGACATCTTGTCGGCAAAAGGATTTGGCATGAGAACTCCTCAATTATTAATCGGTTGAATTACAAGATAAGTTTACTGTGCGTTTGAAATTCGCGCCATTTGAGCTGTGAAGACTCGCATGACAGTCTCAAACAGACGCATTAATGGAGGTGCAATTGTGTGATGACGCACTACCAAAACCAAGGCCTTGTTCAACCAACCTGTAATACACATGCCACTTTGGCCTTCACGAATATGCTGCATCGAATACTCAACAACTGTCTCTGCGGACTGCCACATAAATCTAGGATACGCGGCCCGATCCCAAGCATCATAATCAGCGGAGTCGTGAAATTCTGTATCTGTGAGGCCAGGACACAAGGCCTGAACTGTCACACCTAAGCCTGCAACTTCGCGCGCTAGACTTTGGGACAAAGTGCTTAAGTATGCTTTCGTCGCACAGTAATTTGAATGATAAGCCTCAGCCATAAATCCCATCAATGAAGATACATTTACGACAACACCAGCATGATTAGCAATCATGAACGGCAACGCTGCACGGGTAAGTTTAGCCGTAGCCAGCACATGTAGATGTGCCATTTCATTGACAACACGCGCGTCCAATTCCGCAAACGGAATAGTCGTACTAAAGCCCGCGTTATTAACCAAAAACGCAATATCTTGTCGGGATTTTATTTGGCTCACCACGGTACTTATTCCTGTCTGGGTTGAAAGATCCGCAACAATGTAGTCTGCATTGACACCGTACTTGGACGCGAGCAAGCCTGTTACTTCGATCAATCTCTCTTCGTGACGGGCGACCAATACAACGTCGTAGCCAATCGCGGCTAGCTTTTCAGCGTACGCAGCACCAATCCCCCGAGACGCACCTGTAATCAGCGCTGTTCCAATTGGAAATCGATAGTGTTTTGCAAGTTCAGCAAATTGCTGCCGCCGCACGACATAAGCCGCCATTAAACCAGCAAGCGCCCCACCGAGGAGCGCTTGGCGAAAGGTAGATTGTTTAGACATAAATTGTTTAGTGTAGTCCCACTACCTTAATGTACCAGCTTGAATCGCTTTTGTAAGTAGCAAATACTAGAGGTTTCATTTAGCAAAACATTTACACAGGAATGCGGAGCAGAAAAACATTGCTGTCCTCCAAATTACTAATTTCAAGCGTCCCTGCGTGTAGCTCCAAAGTTTGCTGAACAAGTGTCAACTCCAAACCATGCCGTGAATTGAGAATATTTTCCTGATCATCTCGAATGTTTCCAAATGGACGGAGCATCGTTTGCAATTCCATGCGGGTAATTGCAGGTAAATAATTCATCACCTCGATAATGAGTTCCTCTGCATCCATGCGAAAAGTGACCAGCAGCTGATCATTCTGTTGCATGTCCTGACAGGCAATCTGACACACACGCTGAATAGCCTTAACGATGAGGGCATGATCTACTTCAATTTCATTGTTAGCAACGTCGTTCTGAATATTAAGCCGGATGCCAGCCTGTTGCGTGAGCACTGCTAGTTTGCCAACAAGTTCAGCTTCGATGTTCTGAACCGTTGTGGTTTGCAATCTAAGTGGCACATGACCGCTTTCGAGATGCACATACTCAAACACATCGCCTAAGAGACCCACGACGACGCGCGTGTTATCAGTGATCTGATCGATTGCCCGCTGTTGCTTCGGTGTCGTTTCACCATAGACACCTTTGCTCAAAATCTGCGATTTCATCAAGACAACGCTAAGTGGTGTCATCACGTTGTGTTTCATCACCCGTAAAAAAGCACTTGTTGCCTGCCGCGCAAAATCTTTACTGTTAAGCGTTTGCTCCAGCAGCACAGCAGCAAGCACTGGCGCTACTTGCTGCGCAATGAGGGTAACAAATTCAAACTGATCCTGGGTGTAATAGTTCCGATCGGTATGTTCAGTGTCAATTACGCCGTAAGTATGCCCCCGCGACACAATTGGAACAGAGAGTTCTGACAGACGAATATCATCATCCACGATGTATCGAGGATCTAAACTAGTATCGCCAATATTCTCGCCGACACCAGTCTGGGCAACGGTGCCCACTATGCCTGACCCAAGATCAATTTCAATTGGATTTAGGATTTCGCGCAGCGCACTTTTATGCGGTCCGTATGCGGCAAGTTGAATAAGCGTTGGTCGGGTTATATGGCACGCATAAAACACACAATCATCAACATTTAGATAGCGCGCTACAAAACAAACTGTCTCCCAAGCAATATCATCTACCGATTGGAGCATATTTAGTTTTTGAGCAAATTCCAGCAAGTTACTTAACTGCGTATTGGAAAGATTTCCAGTTTGAGTCGTTGTGTTGCCCATTGATGTCCTCTTTGCGACCACTTTAGCAATACAAAGTATTCTACTGGACTTTTATGACCCGTACCGGCTAATTTCATCGCGAAAGACACTCTCTAAAGAATAACCCGACTAGAAACTATGACTATAAAGTCAAATTCAGGACAAAGGTTTCTCTAATTATTTGGTTTGACGCTTGAGAAAACTGATGAAGTGACATATTACAGTGCGACTTATGGTGATCGCACTGCAGCGGTTTATCAATACAAACAAATCATCACAACGTCATTGACGTTTGTGCCAGTGGGTCCAATGTTAAGCAAACCACCGATTTGCGAGAAGCAATTGTAAGAGTCGTTATTGTCGAGGAAGGCGCGCAGAGATACTGCTGCAGTCTGAACCGTTGTGCTATCCACAATTGCGCCAGCGGCGTCTGTTGGCCCATCTGTTCCGTCAGTGGCTAACGAAATGACCTGACACCGCGCAATTTCTAACCGATCGAGCGCTAAGGCTGCTGCGAGTGCCAGTTCCTGGTTGCGCCCACCTTTACCTGTTCCACGTAATGTGACGGTCGTTTCACCGCCCGCAATCAAGCAGAGTGGACGACTTGCAGTCTGGGCATTGGCTAATAAGTTCTGGGCTTGCTGACGTGCCTCGCCATCCAACATACGCGTAACTACTTGAACGTCAAAGCCAAGGTCTTCTGCCGCAGTTTGAACCGCATCAATGGATAACCCATTGTCCCCAATGATGCGATGTTCCATGTTATGTTCAAAGAAACCTGCACTCAATTTAGGTGTCTCTGCAATCTCGCCCGCTTGTCCTCGCGTGAATCGATGACGAACAGACTGAGGGACTGTTTGCCAAACGCCATAGTGCTGTAGAACTCCAATTGCATCTGCAAATGTAGACGGATCTGGACTAGTTGGACCAGACGCGATCACACTCAAGTCATTGCCCAATACATCTGACAGGACAAGGGCAACGCAAGTCGCTGGCGCGATCTTGGCTGCCAGTTGACCACCTTTCACCGCGGACAAATGCTTCCGAACAGCATTGATTTCGTGAATAGTCGCCCCACAAGCAAGTAACGCCTGCGTAACGGATTGCAAATCTTCCAAACTGATGCCATCAGCAGGTTTTGTGAGAAGCGCCGACCCGCCCCCAGAGACTAAGACAATGACAAGATCACGCTTTGAAAAAGGCGCGACAAATTCAAGCAGTGCGTCTGACGCGCTCACGCTGTCTGCATCTGGAACGGGATGACTGGCTTCTAAGATCTGTGTTTTTGTCGTCGGAACAGAATGCTGGTGCTTAGTAATCACCAGCCCAGACGTAAGCGTATCCCCAAGAATAGCTTCAGACACTTGTGCCATCCGCGCCGCCGCTTTGCCGTAGCCAATCAGATACACATTGTCATAGTTCGCTAAGTCATAGCAAAGATCACCGACATTGAGATAAGTGTTGGTGGTCGAAAGCGTGCGCTGCAATCCGTTTGCGGGATCAGCAGCCGTCAAGGCAGCAGCAATCAATGTTTGGGCATGTGCATGGCGCATATCCCATTGTGGGATTGTCATAGAGAATTGAAGTAGACGTGAGCGGCTAACGTCCAAAGTTGCGGATTACAGCTAATCTCATATTCTTCGAAATTGACGCCGACAACTTCTGGTGAGCCAAGCGACACTGTGCGCATCACGCGCTCACAAATGCGTTTTACACGGTCAAGGCCAAACTTATCCGCGCCAGCATGGATCAGCGCCTGTTCAAATGGCCAGACTGTGGCCGCATGATAGCCCCGCTGCATACCAGCGGCTGTGTCGAGGCTGGCCGCTAAATAACCAATGTGCGTTTCCAGCGCCTCTGCGCTGCGTTCTATGTGCGCGATTTGCGTTTGCGTAATGTCATTTGGCGTCAAGTAGTAGAGCATTTGCAACGCATCGGATGTATTCGCAGAGATAGGACCATCTGCATCAATTGCGGCATAAAACGTGTCATTTGCATGATCCCAAAGTCTGCTCACTGCGTTGCTCATACTCAGAATTTCAGCATCATATAAACCTGTATTCAAAAGCGATGCAGCCGCCCGCAGTGCGCATAAGTTTTGCGCGTGCGCTAAGCTGTAGGTCACGGGAAACGTTGGTTCGCCAGCCTCACGCCCCATGATGACCGAGTCTTTCCAATACGTCACTTTCAGTGCAAAGTGATTCGCTCCACAGAAGGCGGGGTCGTCTTCAAATAGGCCAACTTCATTGATGTGCCGAAAAATATAGTGCACGCCATTGATAATCTGTTCGCGCAACGATTCAACAAATTGATCATCATCAGTTGCTCGCCAATACTGCAAAAGACCGATCAGGAAGAAAGCAGTTGCATCACAGGCATTGTACGTTGTTAGCTTCTCGCGCAGTGGATAGCCCGGCCATTCATGATGCACCTTACCCGGCTCTTCGCCTGATTCGGCATCGGTCTTGGTACCCATATGCAAAGCGCAAAACGCAACTTGATCACGCAATACCTGCATCTCACTAGAAATAAGCGCAGCAATAATTCCATCGCGCGTGAAATTACGCGGAAACCTTGGCAGACCAGCGTTATAAACTGTCAAGTCATCTCGCTGTGCCGCTAGCGCTTGGACGTCAGCTAAGCCAGAGAATTTCATAAGGTTGAAGAGTATAGATCGGTTCCGTCAAGGATTTTTCATCCAGCAAAGACGTGCCGCTGCTTGGCAAGGCATATGACACTGGATGCGGCGTCACATTATGAATGCAGTAAATGGATTGGCCCTGATAGGTGCGCTTGACAGCAAACACTGAAGCGTTGCCTTGCAATACCTCTTGTTCCCCATTTGGGTGAAACGCACGATGCGTTCGCCTTGCTTTCAACAGTGCACTATAGCCAGAAAAAACTTTCTCACGGATCCCAGACTGTAATTCAGTCTCTAAACGTGACGCTGTCAATTTTTCACGATTGATCGTGCGATTGCGACCAGTTTCGGCAACACCGTCGAGCCAGTTTTGTGATCCAAATAAGCTATGGAAATAGATACCGGGCACGCCGCGTAAGGCCAACATAATGGCCTGCGAACACAAAAATCGTTTTGCAACTTTGTCATCCGCTTCATCTAACCCCGGAATGCCCAGCGCATTCATATAGTTGATATTCAACTCATAGGCACTTTGCGTTCCATCTCCGTTTGATTTATAAGAGACAAATCCACCTAGTGCTTCTACGCGGGTAGCCATGGCATCAATCTGTTCAGGCGCGAGTAATCCGCGGGCGGGCGTCACCCCAACCCCGTCATGCGATGCGCAAAAATTGAAGAATGTTGTCTGGTCAGACGGTTGCTCTAACGTGCTGGCCCACCGGCTTAGTACAGTTGCATCGCCAGTGTGAAAAGTATGTAACGTCAATGGCGGCAGTGAGAAGTTATAGACCATCTGGGCTTCGTTATGCCCATTGCCAAAGTAGCTAATATTTTCCGCATGAGGCACATTGGTCTCAGTCACCAACGCGACTTGCGGCGCGACTTCATTGAGCACTAGTCGCATGAGTTGGATAAGTGCATGCGCTTCCGGTTGATGCAAACATCGCGTGCCAAGTTCCTTCCACATGAAGCCAATCGCGTCTAACCGGATAAGTTCTGCACCATACTTGACATACGTTAGCAGCACTCTCAAGACAGCCAGCAGCAAGTCCGGCGAGGCATAATTCAGATCAATTTGATCTGCCGAAAATGTCGTCCAAACATGCTTGATCCCATTCGCTGTATCCACTTCAGTGAGTAAAGGCAAGGCCCGTGGCCGGAAGACAGCACTATAGTCTGCGTTTGGGTCAGCAACAACAAAGTAGTCTGAATAGGGAGTTTCGCCGCGTTTGAACGCAGCAAACCAATCGCTGTCCTGCGAGATATGGTTGATAACCGCATCGAACATTAGTCTAAAGTCGGCCTTGAAGGCTTCGACGTCATTCCAATTTCCTAACGTTGGATCGACTTGCAAATAGTCAATAACAGAAAACCCGTCGTCAGAAGACCACGGGTAAAACGGCAGTAGATGCACACCAGACACAGTGCCATCTATATACTTTTTCAGGAATTTGTGTAGAGTTTTGAGCGGAGGCTCACCTGCCTGCTGCACCATGTCACCATAGGTGATGAGCACAGCATCAGTTTCATCAAAGTAACTTTCTTGAACCAGCGTTGAGGGCATTTCGGATTTGAACTGCGTCATCAACGCTTCAATTCTTGGTGCCAAGTCCGCAGCCCTTGTCTCGCCATAAATAGACGTCAATATATCTTTGATTGTTTGCATAGAAATGCTCTATTTATTTAGCCTCATTTCTGAATAAGCATTGCTTTTCCAATTGAATGATTTTTTATTACTTGAGAGCGATAGAGGAGGCTGAGCTTGTCGAAGCCGGGCTAAGAGTGCAATTACGCCCGGCTTCGACAAGCTC
>JAHDIM010000230.1 GCA_020630805.1 Anaerolineales bacterium | reverse complement strand
TGACGCCATTGCGAATGGTCGAGAAGCGCAGCGCAAACATGCTCATGGAGAACACTTGGCCCCATTCCTCTTCTTCACGCGCCAGATCAATGAACTGCTCGCGATTCAAGCCCATGCGTTGCCAATAGTGTGGGAAATATTTATCGATAACCCACTCTGGGAACTTTTCGTTCCCGGCTGGCACTGGGGTGTGCGTGGTGAACACGGTTTCGGCTTTGACCAGCTCGCTGGCCTTGGCGAAGTCGTGACCTTGATCCATATATTCCGCAATGCGTTCAAGGATCATAAAGCTAGAGTGGCCTTCGTTCATGTGCCACACGTTTGGCGTGATGCCAAGCTTACGGAGCGCGCGCACGCCACCAATACCCAACACAATTTCTTGCGCAATGCGCACGTCAGAGTTGGCCGCATATAGTTGGAAGGTCAACTCGCGGTCTTGCGGTGCATTTTGAGGCACGTTGGTGTCCAGCATGTACAGTGGCACGCGGCCAACATTCAACTGCCAAACTTTCACAATTACATTACGACCGGGCAATTCAACTTCAACGCTCACTGGCGCACCATCAGCGTCCAATGCCGGGCGCATGGGTTGCAGGCTGTAGTCTAGGTTGTCCCAGTATTCCATCTGCCAGCCGTCTTGGGTAATGCGTTGGCGGAAGTAACCTTGTTGGTACACAAAGCTAACGCCCACAAACGGCAGGCCAAGGTCAGACGCCTCTTTGATGTGATCGCCAGACAAGATGCCAAGACCACCCGCGTAAATGGGGAGACTTTCGTGCAGACCAAATTCTGGTGAGAAGTAGGCAATGACATCATCCGTATGCGTAGGATGATTTTCGTGGAACCAAGTCGTGCCGTGCGAGGTCATGTAGGCATCGAAGCGGGCGACGACTTGTTCATAGATGGCCATGTAGCGTTCGTCGCGCAAGAAGCCGTTCAGCGTGCTGCGTTGGACGCTGTTGAGCATCTTGACTGGGTTGTGGTTGACAGACTCCCACAGTGCCGGATCTAGGCGGCGGAACAGCCACGTGGCGTCATTGTTCCAAGCCCACCACATGTTGTAGGCGATATCGTTTAGACGCTCTAGCTGCTTTGGCAGTGCTGGAGCGGGGGAAGTATTTACAGACATAATTTTTCCTGTTTGCAACTGAACAAAGTTCATTTTGAAATATAGAACAGAGCAATTGCTTGCATGAGTGGCACTTTACAAAAAGTACCTATAGACAAACAAAGAGCGACAAGCAGCTTACCAATACGACGAAAGCGCTTCTCACTCTTCACGGAATGCGTTTTTTTCGATGTTACCACGCTTAAGACACCAGATTCGGCATGTCGCACACCTAAAGCCGCGTGTTTCTTGGCAGGTTTGGCGGGAGTTTTAAAACTCCTTTCAATCGCGTTCTGTTGCGATATACGCTTGAATTTCAAACCAGCGCCATAAGTTTGATTGATGTTAGTAAACCCTAACCAGTTTATAGTGATATATTGCGACAATTAAGGTTGACGCGCATAAAGACTAGCTTCATAATTCTGGTTTGTGGGGAGTAGTGTCGGTGTATGAGTGAGTAGTAGTAAACATGACAATTTCCAGCTTCATTGCGTCTGAAAAAGACAACTTTCTCTTTGAGCAACGCCAGCAGTACATTCTAGTTATTGTACGCTGGTGCGCAATCCTCTTTCTGCCAGTCATCATTTACTTCAGCATCGATGCGATCCAGCGCGGACTCGCTGCGACGACCATCCCTACCTACGCCACCGTCTATGGTGCGCTCGTGCTGCTTGCAGTCAATAAGCCTAAGACGCCTCCGGTTCTCAAAGGCATTGTCATCAACATTATCGCTGCCTTTATGGCGCTGTTTGAATACGTCAGCTTTGGCCTCACAGGCAGTGGTGCTATCTACCTTATGCTGTTCGTTGTGTTCGGCATTCTGATGTTCAGCTTTCGCGTGGCGCTGTTCAATCTCTTCGTGTCCATGCTGATTGTCGCCCTAGGCGGCTACATCCATCTCAATACCATTGTGTGGGGGGTGTTTGAGCCATTGTCATACACGGTCAGCAGTGGCGATTGGGTTGTGCAGATGATCGAGCTGTTTTCGGTGGGGTTGTTTTTGCTGCTCGGCATGCGCTTTGTGTTTTATCGTCTGGTAAGTAACAAGAAACGCATGCATGCGTTCAGCAACACTCTCGCGCAAAAGCAAGATGAATTTGAATTGATCCTTAGTTCAATCCCGAGCGCTGTCCTCATGGTAGATCTAGACCAGCACAACACCATCCGCTGGAGCAACGGCCCCGCAGATACGATGTTTGGCTACGACTATGGCGTCCTGCCCGGCATGGCCGCCAATCGGCTGTTCTTTGATCTTGCCGATTACACTGAAATTACCAGCCTACTTAGTGACCAAGATAGTTTTGATGGGTATCAGTTGTTGCTCAAAAACAACCGCGATGACGCCCCGTTCTGGGGTCAGGTCAGTGGGAAACTTGTCAGTCAAGAGGACACGACAGCGGCGCTGTTCGTGATTCTCGATGTCAATGAATCGACCAAGGTCAAACAGGCGCTAAACCAAGCCCAAAAGATGGAATCGCTGGGCCTCATGGCTGGCGGCATTGCCCATGACTTCCGCAACGTGTTAACCACCGTCAAAGCCCACACCAGCATCGCCATGCGGCAAACTGACGCAGCGGACCGGGTGCATCAGCAGCTTACCAAAGCGCAGAGTGCGTTGGACACCGCGGCCAATCTCACGTCGCAGTTGCTATCGTACGCCAGCAGTTCTACAGCAGACGGCCATGAGGTCAGCGAGGTCGATATCAACGCCCTTATTCGCGACAGTGAAAACCTGCTGTCTGTCAGCATTCCAAGCGGCATTCAATTGCAAATTGATCTCTGTAACGAGGCCCCTGCCATTATTGGTGACAAGAATCAGTTGCAGCAGGTGTTTCTAAATCTCATCATCAATGCCGCAGAAGCGATTGGAGACACCACTGGGAACATTACTATCAGCACCGATGAAATTGATCTCAGCCCCTCTGAATCCCGCCCTTGGTCACTCGGCAACGATATTTTGACTGGCGGGCGCTACTTGCTTGTAGAAGTTGCCGACAGCGGCAGCGGCATGGATGCCGAAACTCTCCGCTCCATTTTTGAGCCGTTTTTCACAACGAAGGAAACCGGCACTGGCCTGGGCTTAGCCACCGTATTTGGCGTTGTTCGGACTCACTCTGGCGGTCTTACTGTAGACAGTGAACTTGGGCATGGCACCACGTTCCGACTGTTATTCCCCGTAGTGGAAACGCCCGTCCTACAGCAACTCAGCAAGATCGTCGCAAGACCCTAACTCTACCCGCTAAAGTTTAGGGTTCAACCATATACAAACTTAATAGAATCTACATATACCTGAAGGTTAACGGTCTGGAATCTGCGTACTATAAAAACTGCGGGGCCGATGTTTTTATAGTCGGGGCAGGCAATGCAGACTTCAGACCAGTTCGAAACACTTAACGAAATCCGAAATGCGTATACGCAAAAGATCATTCGCTATTGTGCGGTGATCTTCTTGCCTGTGTTTCTATATGCCAGCTATATGGCAGTTCAGCGCGACATTATGTACATCATTCCAACGTACATGGTGATCTATGCTGCCGTTGTTGTTCTTGCCATTGACCGGCCTAAAATTTCCCCAAAACTAAAAGCCGTGCTGCTGACAGTCTTGCCTTTGCTGGTCTGCAGCTATGAATTTCTATTATTTGGCCTGTCGGGAAGTGGCACCATTTACTTGCCGCTGCTTGTGTTCTTAGGCATCGCGACGCTTAACAATCGCGTTGCTCTGGGAGGGTTGGCTGCTGGCATTCTACTGATGGCCTTTGCAGGCTATTTCATTCTCAACACCCCTGGCTTTTTACCACCAGAACGCGTCAACACCTCATTTAGACTGGAATCATGGATCATCCGCGCCGTGGAACTGATTGCCCTGTGCGGCATCATGGTGACGGGGATGCAGTACATTTTCAAGCGGATGACTGCTGCGCTAGAAAGCGCCCAGCAACTAAGCGTGTCGCTGGCTGAAAAGCAAGAACAACTGGAAAAGATTATGGGGTCTGTCCCCGGTGCAGTCATGATGATTGCACTGGATGGATTTGGCACCATTCAATGGAGTAACAAAGCAGCTGCAAGTATGTTTGGCGGCGGCCAAGATTGCTTGCAAGACGCCACGCTGCGTGACTTACTCAAGCATTCCTGTGAATATGGCGTACTACAGAATACGTTACTAGAAGAACAGCAGTTTGCCGGGTCAGAACTCCTCTTTTGCGGACCATTTGAAGATCGGACGTTTTGGGGGCAAATTAGCGGCAGTCTGATTGACAGCGGCGGTGCCCCGGCAGCCTTGCTGGTGTTGCTGGATGTGGACGAACGCACGCGATCTAAACAAGCGCTCATCCAAGCGCAAAAAATGGAGTCGCTTGGTCTCATGGCAGGCGGCATTGCACATGACTTCCGCAACGTTCTTACCACCGTCAAAGCCCACACGAGCATCGCCATGCGAACGCTGGACGCCGACGCTAAGGCATACGGTCAATTGGAAAAAGCACAAAGCGCAGTAGAGACTGCCACAAATCTAACGGCACAACTGCTGGCCTACGCCAGCAAAGACACGCCAGAAATCTCAGAGCTGGATATCAACTCCCTCATCACCAATATCGATGACTTGCTCTCTGTTAGCGTGCCAAGCAGCGTTGAAGTACACCAAAAATTGTGTAACGAAGCGCCAGCCGTACTGGGTGACAAAAATCAGATGCAGCAGATCATTCTCAATCTGATTATCAACGCGGCTGAGGCCATTGGGCCGCGCCGTGGCAACATCCTCATTTCAACCGATGAAATTGAGATTGACATGCAAGATGCCCACAAATGGCAAATTGGGAACGATGAACTTCAAGGCGGGCGCTACCTGTTGCTTGAAGTTGCCGACAGTGGCAGCGGGATGGATACTTCAACACTACAATCCATTTTTGATCCATTCTTTACGACCAAAGAAACTGGCACTGGGCTTGGGCTTGCAACGGTCTTTGGGATTATCCGCGCACACTCTGGAGGGCTCCAAGTGGTCAGTCGTCCGGGACACGGCACGGCGTTCCGCATCATCTTTCCAGTCATTGAAACGCCCATTCTGCAGCCTATTTCAGAATTGTTCTGACCTGCTCCTAACGTAATCTTTATCTAATCATTACAACGATTGTGCCCTGCTGCGGTACGATTGCATTATGTTCAAACCGCTCACCACCCTTCCTACGTTGGAATACGAATACTACGGCCTTATGGCCGCAACGTGGGACTTGTTGCGCGGTGACACCTCCAACTGGCCAGACCGGGCTTATTTTCGCGATCTTATTCGAATGTGCGGCGATCCGGCCCTCATTGTTGGTTCTGGCACCGGACGTTTGCTCTTAGACTATCTTGAGTTTGGATTAGACGTTGAAGGGGTCGATTGTTCGCCAGAGATGCTGGCCGTCTGTGACAAGAAAGCGCATGCGCTTGGCTTAGAACCAACGCTTTATCTGCAAGACTTTCAGCGCTTAGCGCTCCCGCGCCAGTATGAAACCATTGTCGTGCCGTCCCAGAATTTCCAACTGTTGACCAATCCGTCTGACGCGCTGGAAGCGATGCGCAGCTTTTATCGCCATTTACGTCCCAAAGGCACGTTGGCAATAACGTTCATGAACCACGGGGCAGACGAGCCGCAAAATCTAATTTACAACACAGAGTGGGATCTTATTGCCGAGGCACTTCAACCCGATGGCACGATGGTCCGCCGCTGGTCACGCTCGATGTTCGACAACATCAATCAGCTGGAACACACTGAAGATCGCTATGAAATTCTAGAAGCGGGTGAGATTGTGCACTTGGAAGACCATGAGCGGTCGCCGGGAGCACGCTGGTACACGCCACAACAAGCGAAGTCCTTGTTTGAAGCGCTAGGCTTTCAAGACATCCGCGTGCAGCAAAAGTTTTCGTTTGAGTTTGTAGAAAGCAACGACGCGTGGCTATTCACCGTCATGGGTCGGCGCGGCAGCTGATTGCAAGAATACAATACTCATCACAACACCGGCAATATACCCGCCTAAGTGCGACCACCCATCAACCGTAGCAGCGGTCATCCCTAGCCACAATTGCGCCGCTAAGAAAACCAAGATCAACACAAGCTGCAATCCAAACAAAGCACCGCGCTGGCGAACAAGTAGCACGCTATAGGCCCCAATCAATCC
>JAHDIM010000229.1 GCA_020630805.1 Anaerolineales bacterium | reverse complement strand
GCGCCCGCTTTGTATTTAAGACTCTGGTTGTGCAATGACATGGCAAGCCATGCCACTACAACTGGCTAACGCCACTTTGCCATCATAATTTCTTTTTCCGCAAACTCTTTATAGTCACGTAGCTTCGCGGCTTGCTCGCTTTGTCCTTGCGCATCTAAGCTGTCTGCAATTTGATCCATGATTTGCGGCATTTCAGCTGGAAATTCGCTAATTCGACGGCGGATAATGCCTTGCGCTTCTTCTGGGCTTTCTTGCGAGAGCAATTCATTCACAAACTGAATTTCAGGCGGCATTCCCTGCTGTACAACACGCATTAGCGTTTCGCCAACCGTCCTCAATTTTTCGGCGAGTTCGGTTTGACCGTTTTCATTTGCAGCTGCCAGGTTCTGACCCAGCACGGCCATAAAGTCGTCGTTGAAGTATTGCAAGTTTTGCGTGATGGCGGCTTCAAGATCATCAGCTTGCAGTAACATTTGCAGTAAGCTGACCATGGCTTCGCCACGTGCTTGTGCCGCCGCATCCATTTCTTGCGTGATGGTCATCACCATGTCGCGAATGTGTTCTAGCTTCGCTTTCTTTTCACCTGATGCGGCTTGAATGCGCTCGGTTAGCAGCATGAACATTTCATAATCTGCTAACGGACGTGCAAGTGAAATGAGCGCGCTGGTGTAGTCATCGCTTTCAGAGTTGACAAGCAGCTTGAGGAACTTCTTGCGATCCAGTTTTTCGCCATGTTGCTCTAAGTCAGCGGCGGCTTTTTCCAAGGTGGCTTGCTGATCTCCAATCTTACGGCCAGCGTCTGTTTGGGCAATTAGCTTGTCATTGAGCACACCAATGCGCGTCATGATCTCTTCATCGCCACTCATGGCAATGTTTTGGATCAGTTGGCTGAACAGCCCAAAAAACTCTTCATCAATCAACTTTTGATTGTCCTGAATAAGGAAATCTAAGGTGTCTTCTTCCGCTTGCAACAGTTGACCAACAAGATTCATTTTGGCTTGTTGTGAGGCGATCATTTCAGGCGTGATGCCATCTGCACCTAGCACTTTTTCGATCATGCTCTTCATGGTCAGCATTTCGGTTGGCTGGAAGAGATACGCCTTCATTCCTTCTTGTGGAATGTTGCGCATAATGGCCTGAGTCAATGCGCCTAGCACGCGTTCTTTTTCTTCACGGGGCAGGTTGAGTTCAACCGGCACATGCGTCAAGAACAGTTCTTTTTCAGGATCGTGATAAATGATAGGGGTTCCAATCGTGCCAGCAAAGCCACAGCTTGGGCATTGTAAGAGATTGGCTTGTCCGCTCAAAAAATAGTCTTTGATGGCCGGATTAAGGCTAACATCGAAGACTTGTTGCGGTTGGAATGGAACCGGTTGACGGCAGTTAGGGCAGGCAGCCATCGGCTGCTGATTGAGTGCGACCATAGAGTAGTTAGATAGTTTGTTGGTTGGCTGGTTTGTAAGTGTTTGCGCTTAGGCTAGGTGATGGTTATTTTACTAACCAACTCACAAACGAACCAACTTGCAAACTACTGGATTGGTAGTTTGAATGTGAATGTGGTGCCTACGCCAAGCTGTGACGTGGCCCAAATGTAGCCGCGGTGGGCTTCAACAATTGCGCGGGTCAAGTATAAGCCCAATCCGGCGCCTTTGGCTTTGACGGTGAGGTCACTTTTGGCACGGTAGAACCGATCAAAGATCTTTTCGAGCTCGTGCGGTGCAATCCCTGGACCTTGATCGCTAACGGAAACGAGTGCCTCATTTCCTTCGATCTTGCCTGAAATGCGAACTTTACCGCCATCCGGCGAGTATTTGATCGCGTTCGAGAGGAGGTTGGTATACACCTGCACAATCCGATCTTCGTCGGCGCGCACGAGCGGGAAATCTTCGGGAAAGTCGATGCTAATCTCGTGTTTATCGGTTTGAGGCTCAAATAAGCGCTTTGTTCGACCGGCGAGATGTTTCAAATCTACATCTTGATATCGTAGTTCGATGCCTCCAGCCTGTAACCGTGACGCTTCAAGTAAGTTGTCAACCAGCGTATGCAAGCGATCCGCTTCTTCTTCGATAACGGCTAAACCATCATTGATCGTGGCGCGATCCCAATTGGCGTCTTCACGTTGTAAGGTGCCAGCATATCCTTTGATTAGGGCAACAGGCGTTTTGAGTTCGTGACTAATCCCTGAGATAAAGGAACTCTTCAGGCGCTCGGCTTCTTTGAACTTTGTAATATCACGCACGTTGGCAATGATGTTCACCAAGCGCGTGTTTCTGAAAATGGGCGCGTAAGTGACGCCGACGGCTATAGTGCTGCCATCGCGACGGAGTAAATCACCTTCAACGTACAACGTGGTGTTCATTTGCGCGGGCCAGCCGGATGTTTCCGCTTCAAGCAAGTCTTGGCCCGGTTCACGGCTTTTCCAGAAGATCAGGTCTTCGTGGGTTTTGCCAATTGCTTCTGAGTCGTGGACTTGGGTAAGTTTGGCTAAGGCACGGTTCCAGCGCTCGATATTATGCTCTGCATCCATAAGCAGAATGCCATCTGCTGAACCGTCGAGCATGGCGTCTAAACGCATTTTTTCGTGGGCGACCTGCTCATACAAACGCGCGTTTGTTACTGCAATTGCGGCTTGATTGGCAAACGTTTGCAGCATGCGCTCAATTTCTGGCCCATATGAGAGTGGGGCGCGGTATGCGCCAAATAAGAGGAGCAGTCCTTCAAAATTGCCGCGCGAGATGAGCGGTAGGCCAACTGTCCCTTTGATGTCATAGTGCCCATGCCGAACAACAGCTGCAAGTCGCAGCTTGAGCTCGTTCATAATCAACGGCAATGGATCAGATTCAGTCAGACCATATGTCTGCGAAAGGACACCATTGAACTGCCGGACAAAATTTGGATTTAGGTTGTAATGCGCTTGAATGCGAAATGGGCCAATCGTTTCACCATTGAGGTCAGGTAGCTGTCGCAAGGCGATTAGAGCCGCTGGTGCTCCGGAAAGCTCAGCAGACGCGCGCAAAATGCGACGAAGGACGGTTTCAAGATCAAGTTCTTGGGTGAGCGCGGAGGCAATTCCAAGTAAATAATCTCGTTGGCGAATACGAAAGTCAGGCAGCATGAATGAGTTAGCTAGTTTGGAAGTGGGTTAGTTGGTTTGGTGACTTTACTAGCAAACCAACCAACTAGCAAACTATCCAACCAGCTAACAAATAAAAACGGACGCTGTGTGAATTCAGCGTCCGTTTTAGATTATGTGTTTTCTATCAGAATCAGGTTAGTGTTTACGGAATTACTCTACAGACCACGCCGGTCTACATAGCTTAAGAAACTTCTGATTTCAACAAATTGAGACCGGCGCGGTCTAAAAACGTGTTTACGGGTAAATTGTGTTCAAGAAAGGTTGATAGCGCGCCGTGCAGCCATCTTTGCAAGAACACCATTCCACTGGCAACGCTGGAACATCACCATGTAGTTCATAGTGGCCTTGCACTTCTTGGCAAGCTGGGCAAGCGTGGTCGTCCACAACAAGGACGATACTTTCAACACGTGGATTATTTCGCATCCGCTCCAATGAAGCGGCCATTTCTTTTGCTCGGTCGGTCATTTTAAGTTCTCCGTTTTCATAAATTTTAGAGCAGCAGGGCAGGAGCGTCAAACAAACTTTCGGATTTCGGATAAACTCTTAGTATGCAAAAGATCGGGAACTATTTTGCCATGTTGTGTGTGTTAGCAACGGCAAGCCTGTTATCTCTGCCTGCCTCGGCGGCGATGATTGATACGATACCGAATACAACATTTATTTCTTGTTACGCGCGATTTCCTAATCCGTCTGACCTGCGCACGATCATTACGCCAACGTATGCGATTAGCGCGGACTATGAACCGGATGATTTGGTGTTGCTACCCGAGTATGTTGGCTATCCTGTAACGCTTAGTAAAGATATTTATGTCCGCGAACAAGTAGCAGAACCATTGCAAGCCATGATTGCAGAGATGTGGGACCTTGGCTTGCGGCCTTCGATTGTGTCTGCTTACCGTAGTTACCCGCAGCAGCAGCGGGTTTGGGATCAATGGTATGCCGAGTATGGCGAACGCGCACGAGATATTAGTGCAATTCCAGGGACTAGCGAGCATCAACTTGGTACCACGGTTGATTTTGGGTCGCCTGAGCATAGTCATCGGTTTTATACGACTTTCTATTTGACTAGCGAAGGGCGTTGGTTGGCTGAAAATGCGCATCGCTATGGATTTGTATTGAGCTACCCGCGTGATGCTGTGGGTGGACTTTCGACCTATGAATATGAACCCTGGCATTTTCGCTATGTCGGCGTGGAGTTTGCCACCTATCTAGTCGAAAAAAATATGACACTGTTGCAATATCAACATGAAAATTTGGCTGCGCCTTGTATCCCCGCGCGCGTGGTGCCGCGCAATGTCCGCTAAATCTCCCAACTTTTAGGCAAATTCCTAGCAAAAGATGTGCCTATTCTGTTGGATAGTGACAAACTTCACAATCGTTGAGTGCCTATAATCATAGTGTCTTGGAAATGCCAAGATCTGTTCATTCAAATTTGGAGCAAACATGAGTGATTTCAAAGTCTTAGTTGCAGACGCAATTGATCTCGGTGGTGTAGAACTACTGAAACAGTCTGTTGCTGTGGATTTTCGTCCTGACATTACCCCAGAACAAGTTCTGGCTGAAATTGGAAACTATGATGGTCTCGTTGTGCGCAGCCGCACGAAAGTCCGCGAAGGCGTGTTACGCGCTGGTGCAGCAGGTAACTTGAAAGTTGTCGGTCGCGCTGGGGTTGGTGTTGACAACATCGATTTAACCGTTGCCAAAGAAGTTGGCGTGACCGTTGTAAATTCACCACTGCCAGCCGCAACAGCAGTTGCTGAACTGACCTTTGGTCTGATGTTCGCATTGGCTCGTAAAATCACGTTTGCTGACAATTTGATGAAGCAAGGTGAATGGCCAAAGAAGCAATCAAAAGGGAACCAAATTCAAGGCAAGACCTTGGGCATCGTTGCAATGGGACGCATTGGTGCTGCAGTCGCAACGCGTGCGACAGCATTTGGCCTCAACGTCATTGGCTACGATCCGTTCATGTCGGCGGACGCAATTGAAGGACGCGGTGCCAAAGCAGTTGATTTGGACACTCTCTTGGCAGAGTCAGATTACATCTCAATGCACATGCCATTGACACCTGATACCAAGCACTTCATCAATGCTGACACCATTGCAAAGATGAAAGATGGCGTCCGAATTTTGTGCCCAGCCCGTGGTGGGGTGATTGATGAAGCAGCCCTCTTGGCTGCCATCGAAAGTGGCAAAGTTGCTGGCGCTGGTCTGGATGTGTTTGAAACCGAACCTCCGGGCGCAACGGACTTAGTCAAGCACGAAAAAGTCGTTGCAACCCCACACATCGGTGCCCAAACCGCCGAAGCGCAAGCCCAAGCCGGTGTCGATATTGCTGCAGAAGTGTTGAAAGTTCTGAATGGTGAAGAACTGAGCTTCCGCGTCGTTTAAATAAAAAACGCCGTAGCGCTTTGGCTTGCCAAGGCGCTACGGCGTTTTGCTGTAAAGGCTAAACACGGCAAGCCGTGTGACTACTTCTTTGTTGGTGCCGACCCCACAACCCGCTGATTGGCTGGCTTCAATCGATTTTGCGTCAGTTTCATCCAGCAATACAAATCCACAGCTTTGTAAACCATCCAATTGAATAATGCCGGATATTTTTCATCGTAATGTTTGCGATGGAAAATTTTCATTGCGTCATAAAACGCGCGGATCATTTTTTCCGGCTGCTTGCGTGTTGATGTGCCTTTGAGGTGATGCACAATCACTTTTGGGTAATACACGACGCGATAGCCCGCATTCTTGATGCGCAGGTTTAGATCTAAATCTTCCCCATACATAAAGAAGGTCTCGTCCATTAGACCGGACTTTTGCAGAGCGTCTGAGCGCATCAGCGAGCAGGCACCGACCGTTGAATCAATATCAGCGATTTCATCAATGCCAACGTAGCTCATACTGTAGTGACCAAAGGTTTTGCTGTTTGGAAATAACTTGCCCAAGCCAGAGAAGTAATACAACGATGCAAGTGGGGTAGGTTCACCGCGTTTGCAGGCTTTGTCCAAGGTGCCATCACCAAGTAAAAGTTTGGGACCCAACACGCCAATATCTGGATTTTCATCCATGTAACGGATCATTTCGACAAAGCTATCTGGCGGGATTTCAGTATCTGGGTTCAGCAACATCGCATAGCGATACTCTGGCGCATCTG
>JAHDIM010000228.1:4331-6300 GCA_020630805.1 Anaerolineales bacterium | reverse complement strand
CCAATATTGCCCGGTGGTTCGATGAGAATTGGGTTGCCATCAAAGACTTCCCAGCCCCCGTCTAAACTGCGCGAGCGCGCGAGGCCAAGGCCAAACTGCGTGTCACCTGGTTCGCCTGCGGCAGGCCCCCGTACCCCTTCAAACAGCATATAGAACCGGTTGCCGACTTTTAGAATTTCCGCTGAGGTAATGGTGCGGAATCCGTAGAACTCTTCGGTTCCGGGGCCATCGTTGTCCGTTGGGCCGTAGTCGTCAGGTGCTGTGAATTGCGGGTTGTTTTCACAGTGCTGATACTCAGCAACATCGCCATTGAGCGGCACGGTGTAACAGCCCATACTGGCCGGGTTTTTACCAAGTCCAAGGAAAATGTATACCGTGTCGTCTTGGATATATACCCCCGGCGGGCCACCTGCTAGACATTCAAAGTCACTTTCCACGTGGGGATGTTCCCCAATTTCCATAAAGTCATAGCATGGCGCAAAGTCTTTGTTCCAGACCCCGGTCTGCGGAATATGATCCGCACTCGACCAGTTGATGCCGTCGTCTGAAGTCCGTAAACGAGTCATCGCGCCGAACTCATAGACCATGGCCCATTCTTCCCCATCGGTGTGCAGCCGCGGGTATTGCTGCTGATCGATGTTGTCAACGAGGCGTTCACACGGACACGCATCGCACTCGAACATACACGTCGGCGGACTGGTTTGGGGGGCAAATAAAACGCCATCATTCGTACTTTCGTAGATCACGACACAGCCCGGAAATTCGACTGGGGCACCACATTGATCGACCGTTCCAGCCGACCGGTCACTCGCATGGACATAGGACCACCAATTCCCATCGGGCTGAATAATTGTTTCAGATTCGCCCATGGGTAGTCCTGTGTCCTCAATCTCAACTTCAAATGTGGCGTTACCCCGCCAATAGTCATCTAATGTTGGAGGAGATGAGCGTACGGTACACGTAGGTAAGAAGACAGCAAACGCGCAAAAAGCGCCTAGCAAGTAGAATTGTTTGATCACGCACCCAATGTTACATTAATAGCGTGCAATTATCACCGTATTCTCAACCACCGACAAAGATGAAAGTTACCAAGTTTGTTGCAGCCGCACTCTTGCTAGTTGCGCTCTTGGCTTCGCTGGGCACCTTCTGGATTGACTACGAAACCAAGTCCTGGATGCAGTTATTTGAAGTAAGCAATTTAATCTCGCTTGTCTTCTTTACGCTATTTTTCTTTATTTTCTTCCTGTTAGCATATTTGATCCTACAACGCGTTGCGGGACGAGTCCGTCGCATTCGCACGACAGATGAAGAAATCACTGAGTAATTCGCTGGGTGTCATCAGACCGTAACTCCACGTCGCCAATCCTTTACATCTTCTCCGGACTGCCTGCTTCCGGAAAAACCACATTAGCCACCCTGTTAGCTCAACAAACTGGATCTATTTACGTGCGCATCGACACCGTCGAGCAAGCGCTACGTGATCTATGCAATGTCAATGTTGTGGCTGAAGGATATGCACTTAGCCAACGCCTCGTTCGTGACAACTTAGCACTTGGATTGAATGCGATTGCCGACTCCGTCAATCCGCTAAAAATCACGCGTGATGAATGGGAAGCAGTTGCGACCAATGTTGGGGCAACGTTCGTCAATATAGAAGTGCGCTGTTCGGACAGCGCAGAGCATCAGCTTCGCCTCGAAACGCGTGCTGAAACTATTCTTGGCCTCAAGAATCCAACTTGGCAGCAAGTCCAAAGCCGCTACTATGAAGACTGGCACAAGCCGGTCATTTCCATCGATACTGCTGAGAAGTCAATCGATGCCACCTTCAAAGAATTGCTACAGCAATTAGCACTATAAGTTGCTTATAATGACGCCACCGCTGTTCTCACAGCCGTAAGCACGTAAACTAACCCACTAGCGAACGAAGTCACTAAGCACCTTGCACCCGCATTACCATAAACAAATTCTA
>JAHDIM010000228.1:0-4231 GCA_020630805.1 Anaerolineales bacterium | reverse complement strand
CGGTCGCGCTTCGGGGTGAAGTCCAAGGTGAGGGTCGCGGGATCACCCGCAACAAAGTCCTGTCCAAGCAGATATAACCGCTCATCTTTGCGGCGACCATAGTGGGCAGAGAGCCACACTTCGCCAGCATCGACCTGTTTTGGATAGGTGCGCACACCGCCTTCGTGGAGTTCCACAATGGGGTCAGCTAGCAAATCAACTTCTAGCGTGTAGGTCTTGCCTTTTTCAAGCTTGAGTTTTTGCCACATCTTCCACCATAGACCGCGCCATGAGGTATACACGCGGAACGTGCGCGAATAGCCTTTATCAAAGGCAATAGAGTCATCTTCGCGGCTATTTTGCGTGGTGATGATGTCGGCGCGCGGCGGTTGCCACTCTTCGGTTTGGCGGCTGACAGTTGGGGTTGTGGCCGTTGCAAACCAAAATTCCCACGCGGTTGGGACACGCAGTTCTGGCAACAGTGTCTTTGGCAAATAGGTTGCTTGGTCAAACGCAGCATTGCGCAAGTTCGCCCCCAACTCCGCCGTCTGTACTTCGCGTTGGGCGGGGTCAGCATCTTCAGCAGTTGCCTCTTCTGCGTCTGAATCAATAAGGTCTGGTTCTGGCTCCGGTTTCCCAAGCTGATGGAGTTTCGCTTCATCTAGAAACCAGCCGGTATTCACAAGACCGCGCCGTCCGCGCAGTTCAATGGTAATTTGGGCTTTAGACTTGGTCGGCACAAAATCGAGAGCGAGCTCTGTATATTGTCCAACGCGCACGTCTTTGCTGGTAATCCAGCCACTGTCAAAGACGTGTTCGCCCGCCTCAACCAGCAAGCGATGCTCACCAGCAAGGTCGTCTTGCGCCATCACTTGGCCCGTCGCATCAAACGATTTCACCAAGCGCGGCAAAATGCTGACATTGAGCCGATACGGTTGTCCGACTTCAAGGTCACGCACCTTTTGGCTCAGACGCAACCAAATGGGATGCCATGCCCCACCTAAATGCAGGACATGCGAGGTTTCACGGAAAATTCCGGTTTGTTCAAATGGAGACGGTTCACCTTTGCGGTAGGCGCGGGTTTCCGGCACGCCCCACGGATGATCTTGCCCGTCTAGCTTCCCAAGCGATTCAGACGCGAACCACAAGTTCCATTCATTCGGCACAGAAATTTGCTCTTCAGTAATCTCGTAAGAGCCGCCAGAGAAGTCACAGTTTGCCAACAGGTTTAGACCAATCTGTGCGTAGTCTTCCGGCACATCTGGCGGTGGCATGAGCGTGACACCGCTCGCGAGTTCTTGCGTTCCTTTGCGAGGCTGAGGCGCTTGTTCAACAACAGCATCTTCGGGTTCGTCAGAAGCCGACACTATTGTGTCTTCAAGCGCACTCGGGTCTGCTGATTCTGGCGGGGACGTATCTTCCCATTCAAAATATTCAGACGCCGTGTCGTCATCGACTGCATCCAGCGTCGTCACGACTTCTGCACCTTGCTCCAGCAAATCCGTTTCGAAAAGATCGCTTGAGCCATCCTCGGTCATGTCGATGTCGACCATTTCTGTGCCGGCGTCATCGTCTAAGAACTCTGTTGCATGCCGCGTATCACTTAGAAAGTCTGGGACTTCATAGTCTGGAATTGCTTCTGTGGTTGTATTGGTTTCAGAACGGGCTGGCACATCGTCCATGAAGGGCGAAAGCTCTAGCTGCTCCGCCGCAGGCTCTGGCTCAGAAATAGAATCTGAGATGTCATCTGTTGGTGTCGTGCCTACGGAAACTTCCGGTTCCACTAGGTCTGCAACATCTTCATCTACAGGCCCATCGTCGTCGGTAACAATCGGCATATATGGCTGCGTCGCGTCAGGCAAATCAGCCGATTGTAACAATTCTGCTGTCTCGCGCTTGGCCTTGGTGTCCGCAATGTCTTCATCGCCAAGCACAAAGTCTGGCTGTGGAGTGACCATAAACAGTTCATCATCTTCAATGAACTCCGGCACATCTTCAACCTTGAGGAAGTCATAGAATTCGGCTGCACTGGCTGCATCTTCTTCTACAAGATCACTCGTTGCAGGCAAATCATCGGCGACGCCTAGGACTTCCAAGCTGGCTTCTAAGGCGTCTTCACTCAGTGGCTGAGTCTCGCCAGTGCGTAAAAATTCTGGCAAATCTTCAGGACGTGACACCGGGGCATACTTATCCAGATTTTCTGGACGGAATTCACCGCGCTTGCGGGTGTCTTGCACGAAGCTTTCAACGCGAATATACGCGGTCAAATAATCGACCACTGGCGTGTCAGCAATGTCATATTCTTTGACCGGCGAATCGTTTTGAATGCCCAAGCCAAATACGGTGGCTCCGACAATGTTCGGGTCAAGTCGCAGTTGCATGTCATACCATTTCAACTGCTCCACATAGTAACGATGCACATTGCGCTGCTCTTTGCGCCAATAATCAATCGGATCTGAGCGGCCATCCCAGCGGTCCCACCAACCAGCATTTGAACGCCAGTCACCAGGGTTATCATCCATTGAGATAAACGGCGCGTCGCCTAAGCCACATTCCGTGATGGCAATCTTGAGCTTTTGCATATCGCCTGGCATCAGAACGTCGTCCAGCAATTTGCGATAGCGCAATGTTGCCCAGCCCGACTCGCCTTCATCGGTTTCGTCTGGCTGATACATACCAGTGCCCCACCACATCCAGGGTGAGGTGTATTCGTGTAAGCCTAAGATGGAGCCTGTCCAGACGCACGCTTCAATGGCTTCCACAAAATGCGGCCACAAGGCGAGGTCTGGTTGACCAGCGCCAAAATTACCCACCACCGCGAACCGTTCTTCCTCGCGTAGTAGATACATGCGAGCAATTTCAAATTTGGCGTACCACTCCATTTGCGACGCTGTGTTCCAACGCGGCTCATGTGGGCCTTCCCAGTATTTGATTTCAGGATGCGCTAAATATGTGGCGAGGTGAAGGTCGTGGAATAAGCGCGCCGCCATTTCTGGGGCCATGCCGCGTTCGAAGTAATGTTCAGCCCGCCATAGGTTCCCTTCGTCATCACGCGCGGTAATGCCGCCTAGAATCAGAACGTCTGGATAGCGTTCTGCTATATCAGCAGCCGCAGAGAAGTCATCTACTAACTTAACGAGCGGAGACCCTGCTTCGAGAAAGTCGAACAGAGTGTCGTCAGTTTTTAGGAAACAAGGGCCTAACTTCGATGGCATGAATCGATTATACAGTTTTGCAGGCACCAAAGTGAAGCGGTACGAACAATAGATTCAACTAAATCTACAATTCATACCGTTTTCAAACAGCTGTCTATTTACAACTAAATCTAAAAGGTCCTACTTGCGCGCCTCCATTTGCGATTCACGCAGGAATAAATATAGCGGGATTGCGAGCGAAAACCCAACTAAAAAGATCGCGGGGATCATTAGCCACCAGCGCTTGATGTTGTTGCGTTGAGCGTCCACAACGGCAAAGATCACAGCCGCAAGACCCGTAATTGACAGATCTGCTAGCACGCCCGCGGCGCTATTAGTCGCCGACCATGCAGCCACAAACTCACTGAACGAGAGACCTTCAACAAACAAGGCTTGGCTGAAGTAATACCAAGGAATAACGGTGCCCAGCACCATGAGAAGCATGTAGACGTATTTCATAAGATTTGCACCTCTTCACAAAGCGTGGGTCTTGCAACTTGTTGCATCTCACATAGTAAATGCTGGCAAGACCCACGCTTTGTCGTTTTCGTAATTCACTTAAGCCGGTAAGCGACGCCACAACGTGAACCAATTCCAAGCCACAAAGAAAATGAAGCCTGCGGTGCCTAACATCGCAATCCAGCCAAGGATGCCAAGGCCAAGGTTGCCGAACAAGGGTGCCAGCACTAATAAATCTCCATTGAGGGCCAGCATAATTGCGGCGAAAGCAGCAATACCTTTCGTGTAAGTTGCATTCCAAATTGTAAGTAGCCATAGGCCAAACAGCAGCCAAATTGCGCCAATGATGCGCACCCACATCGGCGTGATACTGCCAAGCTGCAATAGATTGATCAAGACATCTGGGATACCAAGCATCAGCGCACCACTAATAACGGTGATGATGCCATCAAAGCGAAAGAGCGAACGTAAATTCGAGTCAGACATTAGAGTTTCTCCTGATTCATTTTATCGACAGTGCATGTCACCGTCGTGCCCTAGTTTTAGCCGATTCAGCACTGCCAACACCAGATGTTTTACTGCCAAACGTTGCCAAATTG
>JAHDIM010000227.1 GCA_020630805.1 Anaerolineales bacterium | reverse complement strand
AGTCTCTACTCACCCAACACATGCTCATCAAAGAACCCAACCACGCGTTCTTCGTATTCCGCTGGATACGCTGTAAAAAACTCAACGTGATCTAAGCCTGCGTCGTACCAAAGCTCTACTGGATCATTCGCTGCTTCAAATAACTTGCGTCCGCTTTCAGGGGCGACCACAACATCTTCGCCACCTTGCATCAAAAAGACTGGACGCGGACTAATCTGACCGATCTTGCCAGTTGCAGCAACGTCTTCTACTTGGAAGCCAACTTCGCGTTCGGCAAACCAGATCATTGGGGTGCCAAATAACCAACCTGGCAAGTTGGTGAAGTGCTCCACTGACGTTCGCACCGTGTCCGTAATTGACGAGAAAGCACTATCAGCCACAACCGCCTTGATGTTTGGATTATGAGCAGCATAAAGGATCACCAAAGAACCACCCATCGAGTTTCCTAAGAGGCCAATTTTGTCAGAATCGACGTTAGGCTGCGCAATGACGTACTCATACAAAGCATCGAGGTCTTGCATTTCATAGCGGCCAAACGTGATCATCTCACCATCGCTTTCGCCATGACCACGCACATCTATCATTGCCGTGCCATACCCATGACTGATGAGCAATGCAGCGCGTTCCAACATCTCATCTCGGTCACTTTCGTAGCCGTGCTGCATCAGAATCACCGCGCCATTTTGGGACGGCATATACCATCCAGCGAGGTTGGTGCCGTCTTCCGCAGTGATGGCAACATCGACGTACTCTAGCCCAAATTCTTCGGGATACTCTTCGATGGTCGTGCGCTCTTCCGTGCGCGGGTCGTAAATGAAGTTATGGGCTTCACTACGCGCCACATATAAAAACCCACCGCTGATTACAGTCAGCAGTAGGCCAAGTCCAATGGTGAGTCCTCTCTTTAACATGGCGCTATTTTAGCGTTATTTGCAACGGCGTCACATGTTGTGTAATTGGGATTTGTAATGAAGCCAAGAAATGGTTCTAGTCGCACATTCGACTTCGCTCAGTGGGGAGCGTATTTGTGCTGTCTTATCGCAGAACCTGCAAGAAATGCAAAGGTGCTTCACCTTGTTTCTTAGTTATTTGAGGGAACAAATAATGTGATGCGCCCTCCCTGAGCGAAGTCGTCCGAAGGTAAGGCGCAGCCGCTACGGGCAACTTAAGTTCATGTGCTCGCAGAATCACATCATTTACACATTTGCATCGCAACGACACAGTGCGCGATGTCATCCGATTACGGTAAAATCTTCATATGGCAAAGCGAAAGCGATTTCAACCGCGACCGCGCAATCCGATTACGGAAGCGCGCCATAAACGCGATATGTGGTGGCAAGTGTATCTGCCGCTATTGTTTGGGGCACTTGTCTTTATTGGACTGGCAACTTGGGTCATGCTCAGCGCATTTGACAGCAGTATGGCACTCAACACCTCAGCCTTTGCAGACGCAATGACCATCATGTTGCTGACTGCGCTCATCTCCGTGCTACTCGGCGGACTGGTAGCCGTCGGCGCAATGATTTGGGGTGTGATGTGGCTCATCAACTGGATTCCTGGCAACATTCGCATTGTGCATGACTATCTCTTCTTAGCCGTTGAATACGTCACGCGCTGGATGCAGCCCGTGCGCAAAACCGCGCTCTCTGCCAATCAGCGATTTGATGCTACGGCCAACAGTCTGCACGCATTACAAGAAAAAGTCGAACAAAGACTGGTACGACAATCTGAAGACTCCCTGCAATGAAAAAGAACAACTCAATTTTGATTATTGGTGCCATCATCGGCGCACTGATTGGCGTTGGCGCGGCTTACATGTATGCCAATCAACAATCTGAAGAGGGTGAACCATTGTCACTCAAGCCAAAAGACGCCATGAACCTCGGCGTCGCGGTTATTGGCATCCTGCGTCAAATCTCTGAACTTGGTCGGAAATAGTCTGCTGGTTTGTTAGTTAGATAGTTTGCTAGTGAAAGAATCTACGTAGCAAAGCAGATTTACTACCCAACCTACAAACTTACCAACTCCCTATGTCCAACTCTGAACAAGTCTATCCTTCGCGCCGTCAGGAGCTGATTTCTACAGCTGGCTATGTGCTGGGGATCTCGTATCCACTGCTGGCCATTTCGACTGGCTTTCGCGCTGTTTTTCAATTGTTCTTCAAAGAAGGCGTTGAGAATTATCTGGCGCCTTCACTCAGCTTGGTCGCCGCGATTTGCTATCTACTCGCAACAGTCGGCTTTTTTTATCGTAAACGCTGGGCATGGAATCTATCTGTGGGCGTGCTGATTTTTGAAACGATGCTGACCTTAGTCGTTGGTACGCTTAGCTTCGTTTATCCCGACCTCATTGGCCGCACAGTTTGGGCCTACTTTGGCCGTGACTATGGTTGGTTCCCGCTTATTCAACCGTTGCTGGGGCTTGCTTGGCTATATTGGCCTGAGACAAAAGAGAAGTATGGCATTGGATAGTTGACCCAAATCGATGTCATTGATCACCTCAGACTCTGAATCCTCAAAGGTTCAACTTTTCAAGTATTTAGGACTTTCGCTTGCCAGAGAGCATTGAGCCTGTCGAAATGCGGCATTGTCACTAGCGGCAAACATTACCTTCGGACGACAAGTTCAGTGAGCGAAATCCCTGCTATTAATCCCGACAGCACTTGATCGCAAAAGTTGAGCTTTTTGAGCACTGAATAACTACGAGTAAAACCTCAGATACGTTATAATCCGAACATATTTTCGCCTGACCAAGTCAGGCTGACTATTGGATTATCAACACCTTTTGGCCGACGGCAGAACCCATTCTCGTGTAAATATGATGACCGGCATCGCGATGACAAGCGGGGCGGTTGTGATGAGTTTTACGGCCTCTGAATGGATGTCGCCGCTCAACGTCACTGCCGTTGCAATCGGCGCATTTGCGGGCTGGATCATCACTCCTGACTTAGACGTCCAAGGGCGCACATACGAAGAAAAGCGCTTTTACAACTGGCACCCTCTGATCGGATTTTTGTGGCAAGCCTATTGGTATGTCTATGCCAAATTCATGAAGCATCGCGGGGTCAGCCATTGGCCGTTTGTGGGAACGCTTACGCGCTGGGGCTATATGTTTATTCCCTTGGTAATGATGGCGGTTGGGCTGAATCTCATGCCCTCACTCAACTGGGAATGGGTCGGAATGACCTTTCTAGTGTGGGCCGCTCAAGACATTGTCCACGGCACGCTAGATGTGCTGTATAGCTCCATCAAGCGCACGTTTTAATACTTAATTGCTAAATGGGTAACGGTTAATTGTTATTTATGAGTGCTGCATAGCTCTGAGTCGGTAAGCGCTCAGATCCCTATCTTCAGTCAGCACCGAAACTTCATTAACAATTCACCCATTAATTGTTCAGCAGTTAATTATTCCCACCCTCTTTCCAAGCAGCCAACCAACCCAATCCTTCCTCAACCGTCTCTCCGGCTGGTGCATACTCCGCGCTGATATAGCCATCGTAACCAAGTTTATAGACCTCAGGCAGCAGCCATCCAAAATTGACTTCACTTGCATCCGGCTCGTTCCGATTGGGCACGCCGGCAATGTGCATATGTCCGATGAGCGGCAAGAATGCTTCGACCTGTTTCAGCAAATCGCCCCGAATAATTTGTGCGTGGAAAAAATCAAATAGCAGTTTCAAATTCGGAGCAGCAATCTTTTCGATGAGTTGCACCGCGGTCGGCATGTCTTGCAAAAAATAGTCCGGATTGCTACGTGGATTCAACGGCTCTATCAAGATGGTAATGTCGTGCTTTGCTGCTTCTGCAACGGCATACCGCAAATTTTTTTCAAAGCAATCGAACGCTGCAGGTCCTTTCACGTTACCTGCCATAACATGCACGGTCGGCGTGTTAATCGCAGCCGCATAGGTGACTGCTTCATCAATAATGACGCGCGCATCTGTTTCACGGCCGGGCACAGCGGCTAAGCCAAAATCGCCGTTCTTCTTATCTATTCGAGTATTGATTCCCAACATTGGCAAACCAACTTGAACTAACGCAGCCCGCACCAATTGTGGATCTTCATCGTATGGGAAGTGACAATCGACCGCGTCAAAACCGGCTGATTTTGCCTTGCGAATAGCATCCGGAAGCGGCAGATCATTCCATAAATAACCAAGGTGTGCAGAAAATTTCATAGCGTAATCATACGAGATCAGCAGCACTCTCGACCTCTCAATTTGTACTGCTGAATAATCCGAACC
The DNA here is from genome assembly GCA_020630805.1 of Anaerolineales bacterium. Classification (GTDB taxonomy): domain Bacteria; phylum Chloroflexota; class Anaerolineae; order Anaerolineales; family UBA6668; genus JAHDIM01. The sequence goes on along the minus strand of JAHDIM010000227.1, from coordinate 2,100 downwards.
GGAATCAAACGTGTTATTGCGTTAAGTGTGTCATACTGATATACGTAACCACCCCCTCTTTAGAAACAAAAGGTAAACCACACAATGAAATCTGTTCGTTCACTTTTCGCATTGTCGATGCTAATTTTGGCATCGCTTGCCTGTCAGCCGCTCAATCTGCTACTAAGCCCACAACCAGAACCGACAGCATCTACACCCAGCGAAGAAGATGTTGAACAACTTGTAGAAACCATTGTGGCCCAGACCATTGAAGCTCAGAACCAGCCGGATGGTGAAGACAATGGGAACACCACCACAGCGGAAACGACGCCTGTACCAGAGCCAACAACCGGGTCTGACGAGACTTCCCCAACGCAAGTCCCGACAGAAACAACGACGGACACAACAGCGCCAACTGAAACAACAGATGGTGGCACGTCTGACACCAGTCCAATTATTGCGCCGTTGACGAACGCAAATCCGAACTGGCAAACCTATATAGATACCACGCTGTCTGGCAATGACTTCGGCTTTTATGGGGACATTGCTATGGTCAACGTCACAAATGGTGATAACCGTGTGTTGACTTCATATGGCTTCAACCGCAATCCGCAACTGTCACCTGACGGTAGTCTGATTGCTTACCAATCTGTACCGGCCAGCCAAATTGGCGGCGGTGATTACTATCCACCTTATGACCAAGCCCAGTTCAACATTTGGGCCATTACCGCCGATGGAACACAAGCTTGGCAATTTACAGACAGCGCCAGCACAGCACGTAGCAATCCACAATGGTCCCCAACTGACTCGGGCCGCCTTGCTTGGATCGATGGTAGCAATTGGATTATGGTGGGTCAGTTTGGCGACTCGCTCGTGCGAGAGTACCCCGTACCAAACATCACTGACTTTGCCTGGGATCCTTATGGTGAGCGCTTTGCTGTAATTTCTGACGGTAGTCTGAGATTGATCCACACTGCGGATGGTGTTTCTGAGCAACTCTTAGTTGACACTTCTGCGGAAGGCGACAATGCCAACGTCATCGATGTCGCTTGGTTCAACGATCGTGAGCATTTGGCTTACACCATTACGGACCAGTCCGGATGTGTGAATGATGAACCGGTCTTCTTCTGTGAAAAGAAATCCATTGTTTTCCTGAATACAACAACTTTGGCGGAAGTGCATCGCATTGCAGACGCACAGTTTCCAATCATTGCGCCAGACAACAGTAAGCTGATTGTGCAACAAGGCACTGGCTATGGTGACGCTTGTGGTGTCGATCTTTCACTAGCATTAGTTCAATTAGGGCCGGATTTGAAGCCAACCAGCTTTCAATCGCTGCCAGAGTTCCAATTGCCTGAAATCTTGCAAGCCGACAGTGGCGGCAGCGGCCCATTCCCAAGCAACTATGACAATTCAGTCTGGGTCACAAACAATCAACTGATGCTAGATATAGCCGTCCCATGTTCAAATACCAATTCAACCAATGGTGCCTATTTGTTAGATACGAACAACGTGACGCTTACCCAGCTTTCAACAGGCAATACGCCGTTCAATCCAGCGCAAGAGACTGTTGTAGATCAAATGAAGGCAGCGGGAGCCAACCCAGCCCAAACCGTGGTGGGCCTCACAGACGCCACCAATGACGGCATTTATGGTGACATCATCGTGATGAATGCCGATGGTAGTAACTATCGTCAGCTCACGACGTATGGCTACAACAGCGACCCCGTGCTCTCACCAGACGGCACGCGCATTGCCTATCGTTCCGTGCCACAAGGCTACGTCACAGATGGTCTGGTCACATTTGATCCGTTCAACGTACCTTTCAATATTTGGATCATCAACGTCGATGGCACCAACGCAATTCAAGTCACTAGCACTGAAGATTCGTATCGCTCTGTGCCAACTTGGTCACCGTTTGGAGATTACCTCGCATTTGCTGAAAACGATATGTTGATCGAATACAACGTCGCCAATGGAGATCGCATTGAGTGGCCATCGTTCGCACTTGCGCCAAAGTATGCTGCTGACAATGAAACGCTCTGGTACATCAATGGGAATGGGGCTCTAGAGCGGCGGTCGCGTTTGACCGGCGAAACAACAATTTTTGCCTCAACTGAT
>JAHDIM010000226.1 GCA_020630805.1 Anaerolineales bacterium | reverse complement strand
GCCATGTCGCGCGTGAGGCGGTGCGATTGAATCCCCGCGACCAAGATCGAATTGAACATGATCTTGCCGATGTCCACATAACGCAGTCGCTTTGAAAACGGATTGATACGATTCAGTAGCACCTTCCAACCAGACAGTTTGCCATCGTAAGCATAGGGCGGTGCGCCCTTCTTGCCTTTGATGTCCGACACGATATCTACCGCAATGACGGTTTGAATATCCGTCCGGTCGCGCATAATATCGATGGGTAAGTAATTCGCGACGCCACCGTCAAGATACACATTGTGGCCGTCTACGAACGGTGGACACAGTCCCGGCAGCGCCATAGCTGCCCGCACATAGGTACTGGCTCGCCCACGGTCGCAGGTCTCCAAGCGACTAGTGCTCATGTTGTAAATAGGGAAGAAATTGGGCTTCCAAATATCTTCTAAGCGCAACTTACCAAAAGCTTGGTCCAGCCAAGATTGCACGCCGTGACCAGCCGTCAGGGCTGAAAAAGGGATGGTGTACTTAAACTTTGGTGGGGTTGAAACGTACTTGGCAAAGGTGTCTGCCTCCCACCCATGCGCAAGCCCTGTTGAGATCACAGTGCCAGAGCTAGAACCGCAAATGACATCAAACGGAATCTGATGTTCTTTGAAGCGCTTGATCAGACCAATGTGCGCAATTCCCCGCGCCCCGCCGCCGGTCAGCACTAGGCCAATGCCACGGTTTGACAGCAGCCGCGCCGCTCGCGCCAGATGCCCAGCGTCATTTCGTTGCAGGTGATAGTAGTACTCAACGTCAAACGCCGCTAACCACGCCGCAGTGCCTTGGGGGCGCTCAATCTTGTCTGGTTGTAAGAGCAACAGCACACGCTGATGGTCCGCAGCTTCGGCATAGCCTAGCCCCGGCACCCAGTCCGCTTGGAGCGGCGCGGTGGAACCATCGCCCACTAAGACAATCTTGTCGGACTGGCGCAGACAGCGCTTGAGCCACAGTTCTTCTGTGGCGTCTGCCGTATAAATCACGACATCATGTTCAATTTCTTCGCGTCCCAGCCACTCTGAAATCCGCCGCTGATCAATAGCGTTGGTTTCATTTAGCGGCCCCATGTGCGACTCTAAATAGGCCTTATTTAGGTGTAAACACGAGGCAATCCCGTTATTGAGCGTTTGCGCTAAGTCCGTCGCCAGCGCTTCAACATCCACATTGGCTGCGGTGGGTAACAAGAGCATTGTGACTAATCCGATTTGACTAGCCGTAATGCCATGCACTTGGTCATGCAGCCGATTGATGATGGGTTTTACAAACTGTTTGTTGAAGGCAACGGGGTTGCGTTGAAGAAGTTGCTCAAAGGCAGTGCGTGAGAGGGTTGCGAGGAGCGTATCTCGCTGAGCAATGACCGATGCAGTCCGCGGTTGCTCGGTTACTAACCCCATCTCACCAACAGTCTGGCCGTGTCCGAGTAAGGTCAGCGTCTTGACCGTGCCGTCTTCCGCTTCATGGACGACTTTGACGCGTCCGAGGATCACTGTGGTCAGGAAATCGCTCGGTTCACCTTGATGCATGATGGTCTCTCCCGCCTGAACCCAAGAAAACTCTAGCCGCGCCAAATACTGATTGAGCAAGTCTTCATTAAGATGATTGGCAACGGCATCGCGCAGGAGAGCCTGCCGCACCAAAGACAGATACAGCGTTTCTTCGGTTTCAAATTGGAGGACATTGCGTTGCATACCGTTACACCTAGTTTTCATTGTCCCATAGGCAACATAAAGCGCAGGTTCTGACAGTGTATGAATCTAGTTATGATTTAGGCTGTTCGCGCAGCGGTTGCGAAGCAACTTGGCTGACGGCTGTGTGTATCTACAATTACGCCAGAAATTACGAGATCTTCAGATTTTGTTTTACACGCCGCCTTACAATTGAATTGTCTTATTACCCCGCTAGAGAGAGAAAAAATGTATTTGCAACACACCCGAAAATTATTCATTTTATTTGGCCTGCTGGCCACCAGCGCCTTGCTTATGAGCGCATGTTCAACGCCAACAGACGCCCCAGCACCCGCTGTAGAAGACAACGCTGTTGAAGCAGACGCCGCTGCTGACCCCAATGCTGATACCGCCCCCGACGACACTGCTGACAATCCGCGCCAAGTCATGCTTGACGGCGCTGCGGCTGAACTCGGCATTACCGCCGCAGACTTAGAGTTTGCCATTGGCAATACCCGCCAAATTGACTTCGCTGCGGCCTCTGAGTTACTTGGCATCCCTGCTGAAGAAATTGAAACTGCCGTGCAAAACAATCGACCGCAAGGGGCTGGCAATGGCAATGGTGCCAACGGCGGCTTCCCACCGCCATTTCTGGCGGCGCTTGAAGGGGCTGCGACTGACTTAGGCATTGCGGAAGACGACCTCACCGCAGCCTTAGGCGACGGCTTTCCAATCGATTGGGAAGCGGCAGCATCCACCTTAGGCATCACCGCGGATGAATTACAAACTGCCTTTCAAGACAACGGCTTCCGTGGTCAAGGCAATGGCGGCCAAGGAAATGGTGGTGGTCAAGGGAACCGCGAAGAGATCTTTACTGCCGTTGCTGAGTCACTTGGCGTGTCTGTAGAAGACTTAAACGCCGCAGCCGGGCAAGGCCGCCCAAACATTGAAGCGATTGCCGACGCACTAGGTCTGCCAGTTGAAGAGGTCCAAGCCGCGTTTGATAACAATCGACCGCAAGGCGGTGGCAACGGTCGCGGCCAAGGCAATGGCAATGGCAACCAAGGCGGTGACGGTGGCTAAGCAAAAGAAAACCAAAACGCGCGTGGTGCCGCGCTGGCTCGTCATTGTTGGCGTGATTGGGTTACTGGCCGTTGCCGGTGGTCTGACGTATCGCGTGATTTCCCCGATCCAGGAGGGACAGCGGCTGGTGGCGGAAGCGACTGCTCTTGCAGAGACCGACGACACCACCACTGCTGATGCCCAACCTGCAACTAGCGCCGCTCAAAACACGGGTGGCATCTTAGGCGGTGCAGCCGCTGACTTAGGCGTCTCCGTTGCAGACTTACAGGCTGCCATCGGTGATACCCGCCCGATTGATTATGACGCTGCCGCTGAAGCGCTTGGCCTTCCTGCCGCTGAGATTGAAGCGGCCATTCTCAATAATCGACCCGGTGCAGCCAACGCAGACACGACCAATCCGGCAACCGCAAACCCACAGTTGGACGCGATAGTCGCTGGCGCTGCTGCGGAGCTCGGCATCGCTGAGGCAGACCTACGCGCAGCCATTGGCACCCCTGAAGGCCGACCTGACTTTGAGACGGCAGCTAGTCAGCTAGGTATTACTACCGAAGCCCTCCAAACCGCATGGCGCAATAACCGTCCGGCTGATGCTGCCGCTGGCGCAGCAGGCCAAGCAAATGGCGCTGCTGGTGGTGGGAATGCCGGTGGACGCGCCGCTATGATCGCGGGTGTTGCGGCTGAATTGGGCATTTCTGAAGACGCCGTTAACAACGCCTTTGGCGAAGGGCGGCCAGATATTCCAAGCGCTGCCGCGGCCTTAGGCGTTTCTGAAGAGGCGTTGCAAAGTGCAGTTCAGAACAATCGGCCAGCAGGTGCTGGTGGCGGCGGTGGGGGTCCACAAACCGACGGAGGCCAAGGGCAAGCGGGGCAAACTGAGCAAGGGCTTGGCGGCCAAATTTGGGACGCTGTCTTACAGATGAATCCATTTGCTGGCAGCGTAGAAGATGCTGTGATTGATCCGAATGCATTGGTTTATGCCGATGTCGTCACGCTCAATGCCACCGAAACCGTGGAAGGGTCTGGCACGCTGAATCCCATTCAAACCGATAGTGTCACGTGGGCAACAACGGGACGCATTGGCGAGGTGTTGGTTCAAGTCGGCGACTTTGTCACTAAAGGCCAAGTGCTGATGACGGTTGATCCGGAAAGCTATAGTGACACCATCATCAACGCTGAGAACGCCCTGTTGGACGCGCAGATTGCACTCGCGGCGCTGCTTGAAGACGCCGATCCGCTTGAGGTCATTAGAGCACAAGAGGCGATTGTCTTAGCAGAAGACGCATTATTGGAAGCCGAAGACACCCTAGCAGACTTAGGCGTTGTGGACCATGACTACTATCAGGAGCAGATTGCAGACGCGCAGAGTGCGGTCAATGACGCGATTGAAGCACGCGACACGGCTATTGCGAACGTTGAAAGCGCTCAACGGGACATTGCTGCGATTGACTTACAAGCCCAAGGGCTGGCGCTCGATGCCGAAAAAGCCCAACGTGCGCTCGACCAAACCATTTTGAGCGCTGAACAACAAGGCGCGTTGGTCGAACTTGGCGCACTGGTAGATGCCCTCCGCAGTGCCGAGGCTGAATTGGTGTACACCATGGAACAACAAGGGCATGCCCAAGCCGCGCACAATGACAACTGTCAAACCCGCGCTGCCGATGACACCTTAGCACCCTGTCGCACAACGGACGCGGTGCATCAGGGTCGCAGTATTGACCAATGGAACCAGAGCGTGCTGGATGTCCAGCGCAAGGTTGACAAAGCCGAACTGGACTTAGACATCGCCCGGCAAAGCAACCAGCAGATTTATGACGACGCTGCATTCACGGCCCGTGAAAATGCAGCCACGGTTGCCGAAAACACCACGGCCAACGCCAACTCACTGGCCAATGCGCAAACCACATTAGACGCCCGTCAAGCGAGCGTTGCTGACGCTGAAGCAGCGATTGTGGAAGCGCAAGAAGCAGTTGCAGACATTGAAGCAGACTATGCGTTTGCCCAAGACGGCCCCGACTCGCGTGACGTAGACCTAGCGCGATTGGCCGTTGAAGTCGCCAAAGCTGAAGTCATCAACGCCCAACAGGTTTATACCGACTTACTCGCTGGCGCAGATGAAACCGAAGTGGCTCAAGCGGAAGCCCGCATCCGCGCGGCTGAGGCGGCGTTGGACAAGCTGGAACTCAAAGCGCCCTACGACTCTACTGTGATGGAAGTCAACTACCTCGCGGGAAGCAACATCAACACAACTGGCGCAGCCGTTCAAGTGGCCGACCTCACCACGCTGCTCATTACGCTCGCGGTGGATGAAACCGACATCTCCCGCATGCAATTGGGGCAAACCGCCACCCTCACCTTTGATGCCATTTTGAATGAAACGTTCAACGGTGAAGTGACCGCCATTGCCCCGTTTGGTCAGGACGATGGCGGCATTATTCGCTACGATGTTGAAATTCAACTGCGCGATGAAGATCCACGGCTGCTGGTTGGGATGACGACCAATGCCCGTATTGTGACCAATGAACTGGTAGGCGTCGTGGCCGTGCCGCTGGATGCCGTTTTGCTCGACAGTGAAGGGGAATATGTGCTGGTGCTCAATCCAGCCACTGGGGCGCATGACCGCGTAGATATCGTCACGGGAATTATTGAAGGCACCTTCATTGTCATTGAGCGCGGTGCGTTACGCGCCGGTCAACAAGTGTTAATTGAAGAGCCAGTTGCCACGGTGACGGGTGCCCCACAGGCGCCAGGTGGCGGCGGGCTTTTAGGTGGCTTTGGGCGCGGCGGTGGAGGTCGCTAGCCATGACGCTGTTTGAGAACCTGCGGATTGCAGTGCGGGCGCTAACGTCGAACAAGTTGCGTTCGCTCTTGACCATGCTCGGCATCATCATTGGGGCCGGGGCCGTGGTCGCGCTAATGGCAATTGGCAATGGCGCAACCGCCTCGATTACGGAACGCATCGAAGGAATTGGCGCTAATCTGATTACCGTCTCTACCCAAGGTCTACAGCGGCGTGGCGGAGGTGGCAACACCGCCAATCGGCCCCCGATTACGTATGACGCCTATGAGCAATTGCGCGACGGCTTGACCGGCATTGCCGCCATTGCGCCAGCCTATCAGGGCAGTAACCTTGAAGTGGTGCAAGAGCGTGACGCCGCGACCTTAACAGTGATCGCCACCTCGCCTGAGTATTTTCCAATCAGCGCGATTGAACTAGACAAGGGCCGCTTGCTCAATCGGTCTGATAATGCCCTACGCAACAAAGTTGCTGTAGTGGGGCCAGAAGTTGAAACCGAACTGTTCAATGGACTCAATCCGTTGGGGCGTGAGATCAAAATTGAAGGCATTGCCTTCACCGTGGTGGGTGTTACCGTTGAACGTGGTGGCGGTGGACAAGCTGGCAATGTGGATTCCTACGTCTATATCCCGATTGAAACCGGCTATGCGCGTGTGTTTGGCAATACCGCAACTAGCAATGGAGAACGCACGGTCTCCCAAATTCTGATCTCGGCGGAGAGCGCTGACACCGTGGATTCGGTGATGGCGCAGGTCGAACGCACCATGCGGCGCGTGCGGCA
>JAHDIM010000225.1 GCA_020630805.1 Anaerolineales bacterium | reverse complement strand
CAACTGTCAACTGTCAACTGTCAACTGTCAACTGTCAACTGTCAACTGTCAACGAACTATGATCTCACTCACAAAAATTATTTTGGCTGCTACAGCGCCATCTGAAACAGCCGCGTTTTATAACGCAGTCTTGGATGCAAATCTCAATGAAATCCAAGGCTCTGGTGGATTTTTTCGTGGTGCTTTGGCTGGCATTGTACTCATCATATGTCCCAATTCAGTCGCAAATGTTGATGCAAAACAGAACCGCCAACAGTTGTGTTTTGAGGTCAGTCATCTGACAGACAGAGTGCAAGCGGCACTAGCAAATGGGGGGCAAGTGATGTCTAGCAACGAGGCTAAAACGCATTACTATCTCATTGATCCTGACGGTAACACGCTCGAACTGATCCAATCCGCATAGGAGATTACATGTCTACAGTAGGTTATGTTTTACTTGGTGTTTTGATCTTGCTGCTTGGGATCTACAACATACTGAATCGGCGGGTGGCAAAACCTGTTGTGGTTTGCCCAAAATGTAAGGCGGCAAACATTGTAAAGGTCGATGAAGAGGTGATAAATCTCAAAGAAAAAACCATGCAGGGGCTTGTGATGAGTTCAGAATACATTGCGACGGTTCGTAAACATTATCGCTGTCAGAACTGTGGCAATGCTTGGCAGACTGATGTCAAGGAAGTGCGATAGGACGAGCCGTGCTTAAGAACGTATTCGTTTTAGGATGAATCAAAATAACTTAACTTTCAACCTTTAGAAATTACAGTCTTATAACGAAACTATAGCGTTCTGGTAATTTACAATGCTATTTACGTCTTCTATAGTCTGCTAATCGCTCTAGTTACACACAACGGAGCCACAGGAGACGGGATGAAGAAAATTAAACGGCTAGGATTAGCAATGGTTAGCGCGATTCTATTGAGTGCCTTGGTTGTTCCAGTAGCATTTGCCCAAGAAGAGTGTGGGGACTTTTTCACGACGCGTTGGAATCAAACAGCGACCGATGCCAATTTATGCGAATTAGAAGAAGAAGTTACCTTATATGGGGAAGGGCTGAATGAAGAAGATTTGTCTCATCCGGTCATTACTGTGATCATCCCGACGCCGACACCAACGCCTCCGCCGCCAGAAGATCCACCAGTTCCGCAAGAGACGCCGGTACCAGACCCAACGCCAACACCAGAGCCTGAACCAGAGCCTGAACCGCCTTCAGAGGACCCAGGTAGCTGTTATGAGAAAAAGGCTTTTTTGCCAGCCACGGCGGCCGAACCCGACCCTTGCGCAGAGGTTGAAGTTTGCAACAATAGTGCGGCGTTGTTACCTCAAGATGAGGCCGATGGGAAAGTTAAAGGTCCGAAAGGATGTCCGCACCATGGCCCAAAGCATATAGACGGCTAGCTTGGCTTTGAAATAAATCTTATCCCTTTTGATCACGAGAAGATAGTGCTTCACTAAATTCTCGTGATCGTGTCCAGAGTTACTCAGAAATACAGCTTTATAGACGGTTATTGAGATAGGTGGAACGGTAAAGCAAAGCCTTTATCCGCGGCGCCCTAGCTCGCGCTGAATACGTCGATCGGAGTCGCGTTTGGCAATTGCTTGGCGCTTGTCGTGTTGTTTTTTACCGCGGGCGACGGCAATCTCTGCCTTCGCTAGCCCACGTTGTAAATAGACTTGCGTTGGGACAACGGTATAGCCTGGTTCGTTGAGCTTCCGCAAAATCTTTCCGATTTCGCGTCTTGTCAATAATAATTTGCGCGGACGCATTGGCTCATGATTTTCACTCGCGTGCTGGTAGGCATTAATATGCGCATTCATGAGCCAAAGTTCGCCATCGATGTTGGCGACGTGGCTGTCACGAAGCTGAATCAAACTGGCCCGAATTGCTTTGATTTCGGTACCCAGCAAGACTAAACCTGCTTCGTATTTCTCTTCAAGTTGATAGTTGTGGCGAGCTTTGCGGTTTTGCGCAATGATCTTCTTCCCGCCACCAGGTTTTCCTGTACTCATTAGTTGTTGAAATATTGAATTGCTTGCTCTAACCAAGGATCGCCTTCAGCAAGCTCACTTCCGGCTACGGCTGGATCTACTACAACATTAGGTTCCAGACCCGTGCCATCAATTTCGGCGCGTTTGGGTGTAAACCAGCGGGCATTGGTGACATTCAAGCTGGAGCCGTCCGATAGTTCGTACACCAATTGTACGGACCCTTTCCCAAAACTTTTTGTACCAATCAGAATGGCGCGGTCACGGTCACGTAAAGCACCAGCCAAAATTTCAGATGCACTGGCGGTACCACCATTCATCAACACCACAGTTGGAATTGTCAACGCAGGTCCGCCGCCGCGCGCTTCAAACACAGTTTCGTCTTCCACGCCGCGTTTTTCTTCTAGCAAGATGGGGCCACCGTCTAAGAAGTGACTAGCGACGTCCACGCTGGCATTTAGTAACCCGCCACCATTATCGCGTAAGTCTACAACGAGTTTGGTCGCGCCTTCGGCAATTAGTTCGTTGATGCCTTCTTCGGCTTCAGCTGGCGTACGGTCACTAAACCGGCCAATGTCCAAAATGCCAATGTCAGTATTGTCAAGCATCCGCCAGGTGACAGATGGAATTTCAAACTCTTCACGCTCAATTTCAACGTCAATCTGCGAACCGTCTTCGCGTTGGATGGTCAGTGTTACCGTCGTGCCGACTTCGCCACGGATCATGGCGATGGTGTCGTCTGGAGTAACGTCGGGCGTGAGCAGTAAGCCATCGACAGCAATTACCGTGTCGCCGGTCACAATGCCTGCACGGGCTGCTGGACTGTCACGAAACGGATCTAGCACAGCGGTTCCGTCTTCGTTGAAGCTCACAAGTGAGCCAATGCCACCAAATTTCCCAGACAGATTGTCTGTATTCAATTCGGCTTGAACTGGCTCGTTGAAGACCGTATACGGATCGCCAAGTTCGGTTAGCATTCCCCGAATCATGCCATATTCTTGCGTAGTTGTGTCTGGAACGTCGCCCAGAAAATTGCTGTCAATTAGACCTTGAACTTCGGTCAGGATTGGATATTCAACGGTGCCACTAATCTGTTCGATCACAGTCGGCTGACTGCCAAAGCGTGATGCCAAAATCAGACCGGCTAAAAATGAAATTGCCGAAAGCATCACCGCGCCGACAAAAAACACGGCGGTTTTTACAATGTCAGAATTATTCATTGGAAAGTAGTGCGTAATGCGTATTCCGTTTCATTGGTGTGTTCAGAGAACACTGAAACGCAGTACGCACTACGCAATATTTTTTACTGTTTTGTTTACTTACGAGGCTTAGATTAGACGACTTCGACAAGTGTGCCGAGTTCTTCTACCAATGCCTCACCATAGGGTACAACAGGAGACGCCCAACGGTAAAACCATTTGGCAATTTCTGGAGTGACATTGATGCATCCATGGCTCCAAGGGGTGCCATAGTCGTTGTGCCAGAAGGTACCGTGGATGGCCATGACACCGTTGAAGTAGGTCACCCACGGGACGCCGGGAAGATCGAAGTGGTCTGGCGCGGCGGCGTCGTCACCAGCCATGTGACGGGATGCGCGTTTGCGGTGTACTTGGCTGGGGCCGTACGGGGTGCGGAAGTCACCAATGACGCTACCGTCTGCGTTTTCATAGCGCCGTCCGGAGGACATCAGCGTTTTTAAGCGCAATGTGTCACCTTCGTAGGCGGCAATTGTCTGCTTGACTGTACTAATCTCAATGCGCTTGTTGCTGATGTTTGGTGAGATGGGTTCAAGTTCACGGGGTGGAATGCGACGTAACCCTGCGTGGGGTACATAGTACGTTTCGTTCGTCCGGTCGTCCCACAATTCATAAAACACGCCACCCGAGTCGGCGCGGTGTGCAGCGACGGCCCAGTAGGTCGAGCCATAGTGCAGCGGGTAGGCTACGTCAGCTGTTGCGCTGGGTTTCCAGCGGGCTTCGGTCATCGGCACCGTGCATTCGAATAGCATGCCATCCGGATCTATGTTCAAAATTGGCGGATTGAGACGGTTTTCAACCAATTGCACATTACTCGAATGCACATAGCCCGCATCGGTTTCATACCACTTTGGATTCGGCGCATACTCATCAATCGTCTGCACTTGGCGATAGATTGGAATGATCGCCTCGCGGTCATGGCGACCAACGTGCTTTGCAACAACAGACGGCTGTGCATAAACAGTCACATAGACCATTAGACAGCGCCCTAAGGTGTACGGGGTACGCATTGCCTGTTGAGCGATAACTGGTTGCAGCGGACGCAATACACCACCGGTTGCGGCGGCGACGCTGAGTTGAAGAAATTGACGACGAGAAAGAGACATTTAGTAATGTGTTGGTTGGCTGGTTTGTTAGTTGGCTAGTAGTCCGAGGCTCACTAACAAACTAACAAGCCAGCCAACTAAAATCCAACTATATCTGGATAGTGCGTAATTCTCTGTAAGGTTCGCGACGCATCGAAAGTGATGGCGACCAGATCAATGCGCCAAGCAGCGTCAATGTCATGCGTGTCGATGTAGTGCTCACCAACCAAGGCCATGCGCTGCTTTTTCTTTGGCGTAATGCTGTCTTCCGGTGTACCGAACTTATCGTTGGTGCGGGTCTTTACTTCTACAAAGACCCATTCCGCACCGTCTTGTGCCACGATGTCAATTTCACCGCGGGCGCAGCGCCAATTGGTTTCTACAATCGTAAGACCAGCGTCTTCCAATTTAGTGCGGGCCAGTCTTTCACCCAGCGCACCAATCGATTTTTTATAGTTTGTCACTGCGACATATTAACACGAAAGACGGCTCGCAAGAGCCGTCTTAACTACATCCTAAGCGGGGCGCAGGCGCTGCAAAGGTTATGCGTCTTTTAGCTGCATTTAGCGATTGATCCGCTCAGGGCGTTCGGCTAACGTCACTGGCACTGTAATGATTTCACCATCGCGAATGAGTGTGAAGTCAACAGTGTCACCAGGGCGGACTTTCTTGACCAAGAAGGCAATCAGGTCATCCATATTGGTGATTTCGTCATCTCCGGCTTGGATAATGATATCGCCGCCAATTGGCCAACGGGCGCCTTCTACTTCAATGCCATCCGTCGCGCCTTGTAGACCGGCAGTTGCGGCTGGTGTGCCATCAAAGACATCGACGACCATTGCGCCACGTTGGGTAATGTCTAAGCCCATCGCTTCAATTTGATCCAAAGAGAGTGGTGAGCCGGTAATCCCTAAGAATGGATACTTGTATTCCCCAAAGGCAATCAGGTCAGGCACAACTTGCGCCACAATGTTGGCTGGAATAGCGAAGCCGACGCCAGAACTAGAGCCGGATTCGGACAAGATCAGGGTGTTGACGCCAATCACATCGCCGTCAGCATCAATCAGTGGACCACCAGAGTTGCCAGGATTGATGGCCGCATCAGTTTGCACCATTTCAGGGATGGAGAATTGGCTTAGCCCAGAGGGTTGTGTCCGACCGACAGCACTGACGATACCGGCAGTCAGCGTCCACGTTTCACCAAATGGATTCCCGAGTGCGATGGCGCGTTGACCCACAAACACCTCGTCTGAGTCTGCCAGTGCAATCGGTTCAAGCAATGATGGATCGATATCAACTTTGATGACAGCCAAGTCGCTGTCAGGATCGGTGCCTAGGACTTCAGCACGGGCAATGAGGCCGTCAAAGAAGGTCACTTGCACCGTCGATGCATTTTGCACAACGTGATTGTTGGTCACAATATGGCCGTCTTTATCGATGATGAAGCCTGAGCCTGAGCCGCGTCCAAAGAAGCTATCAGGAACTTCAAAGCCTTCGGGGAGGTTTTCTAGATCGAGCCCTTCGGCGTCTTCTAGGTTCGTTTCTGTCGTGACATTGATGAGCACGACAGACGGCGCTGACGTTTCATAAATGTCGTTGAGCAGGACTTCTTCAGCGTCTGGGGCAACGGTTTGAGCCGTACTGGTAGCTGGCTCAGCGCTTTGCTCTTGGGTTTCAGTAACAACTTCACTATCGACCACTTGGACAACGTTGGCGTTGTCTTGTTGTGGGATAAATGAAATTTCGGGTTCGCTTGCTTGAAATAAAGAAGTACAAGCAATTGAGGCAATGGCGAGTGCCGAGACTGCCATGCCAATGGGAAGTAATCTACGGTTCATGCGTGTAATTATCCTAAATTTTCTTGATGAGCAGATGATACAACGGCGCAATGTCTTACGCCGGGCGACAAAATCAATTGATATGCAACAAGCGTAGAGCGACTGTATTAGAAAATTGCAAACTAGGAATAAGCGCCGTCTAAGTATGACGCAAAAACTCATGTCGCGCCCATAATTGGTATAGTTTACAGGTCTAGTGCGCTAGTTTGTTGGTTGGCTGG
>JAHDIM010000013.1 GCA_020630805.1 Anaerolineales bacterium | reverse complement strand
TAATGCGTAAGGTGTAATTCGTAATTGTGTTTAGGTGAAACTGTCAGGCAGAGGCATTGGGATATAAGGTGCTAACGTTTTGGAAGGACTCTTCGAGTTGAAGATCCTTACGCATTACACCTTACGCATTCCCCTACCGATGCGGCTCCCTAGGCGACTTCCCCGTGATCCGTGTCACCATTTGATACCCTAGCCACCGAAATGGCTCTAATGGGATCTTGCCAAAGTCTGCGTTGACGAATGACATGTCTTGCCACGGATCTAGGTTGTTGCTGTACAAATCGGTGATGACTTCGCCAGCCATGTTGGCGGCGGTGACACCGTGGCCGCTGTAGCCAAGGGCGTAGTAGACATTTTTGTGCTGGCCGCGTACACCTATCGAGCAGTTGCGGCGGATGCTGATTGCTAATGTCCCTGTCCACCTATGGGAGATTGGGAGGTGCTTACTGCCGGGCAGATAATGTTCCATGGTACGACCCATATCCACAATTGCGGAATCAATATTGCGGTTGTAAGCAGTCCGGCTGTTGAACAAGTAATCGTAAGATTTGTTACTGCCACCGCCAAAGACGATGTGGCCTTCGTTAGTGCGCGTCGCATACGAAATCCGATTGAGGTCGTCTGAAAACCCAGCTGAGCATTGCCAGCCGATGCTGCTCGCTTGTGCATCTGTCAGAGGGGCGGTGCTGAAGACGTGCGAATGGAGTGGAAAATAGTCTTTACGGAAGTAGCCAAGCTTGCCAGTGTAACCGTTGGTGGCTAGCATCAGGGCATCTGCTTTGACCATGCCATTTGGCGTGTGGATGTCGTGCTTTGCACCTTCATCGATCTTGGTGACGCGCGTATTTTCATAGACTTGCACGCCCAAACTTTGTAAGACTGGCTTCATCGCGCGCGTATATTGCGCACCGTTGAGCTGCCCTTCGCTTGGATCAAACAGCGCACCGTAAATGCCAGTCAGATTGAGTTTCTGCTGCGCTTCATCTTTTTCCAAAAACTGAACCGGAATCCCAAGTTGGTTGAGATAGACAATTTCTTCCCGCGCAGCGTTGGCCCGTTGTTCATCCGTGAAGATCTCTAAACAGCCATCGCGTCGTACGCTGACATCGAGATTGTGTTCGTCAATACTCTCTAGAATGTTATCGATCGTCCGATGAGTATGGGCATAGATTTGTTGCGTCTGCGAATCGGTCATGTCACCCATGCCGTAGACCCAGTTCAGCATCATGCCGCCATTGCGACCGCTGGCACCGTTGCCAAGAGTCTTGGCCTCTAGCAACACCACACTCTTATTCGGATAGCGACGGATAAAGTTATAAGCTGTTGAAACGCCAGTGTAGCCGCCGCCAATAATCGCGAGGTCGGCTGTGATGGTTTTGTTCAGGCTTGGGTTGGCTTGATAGTCGGGCGTGTAGCTGGCCCAGAGTGACTTGTTTTCGTCAATCTCCAAGCGCTCCCAACTTAGCGGATAAGAGAGCTTCGTAAACGCCTGTGCCCCAGCGTATAACGCCCGTTCGATGGTTTTAGTGATCGTCATTTTTGGCTGCCCACGAAGTGACACGAAGAGGCACGAAGGAGATTTTGGAGGACTAATGTTGTTGAGCTGATCATAAGCTTATTTAGGTGCTGTCTGATTCTTAACATGGATTGGGATACAACATGGATATTTTAGATACTTTTACGAAATCCGCGTTTCTCTGTATCCGTGTTAAGAAAGCCTCATATATTTGTTCATAACTCTGCTGGCTACAGCGCTTCACAGCTCAAGCCCTCTTCGTGCAACTTCGTGACCCTTAGTGGGCGGTCTTCTAAAAGAACGCCTGAATACCCGTCTGCGCCCGTCCCAAGATAAGCGCATGAATATCATGCGTGCCTTCGTAGGTGTTGACGGCTTCTAAGTTCATCACGTGGCGAATGACGTGGAACTCGTCCGAGATGCCGTTGCCGCCGTGCATGTCGCGGGATGTGCGGGCAATGTCAAGCGCCTTGCCGCAGTTGTTGCGTTTGACCAGTGAAATCATTTCTGGCGCGTATTGGCCTTCATCCATAAGGCGGCCAACACGGAGGGAGCCTTGTAATCCCAGCGTGATTTCGGTCATCATATTTGCCAGCTTCAGTTGGATCAATTGCGTCGCTGCCAAGGGCTTACCAAACTGAATCCGATCCAAGGTGTACTGCCGTGCTGCATGCCAGCAAAACTCTGCCGCGCCCATTGCTCCCCATGAGATGCCATACCGCGCACGATTGAGACAGCTAAACGGTCCTTTGAGTCCTTTGACATTGGGCAACAAATTTTCTTCTGGGACAAAGACTTCATCCATCACAATTTCGCCAGTGACGCTAGCGCGGAGGCTGAATTTACCTTCGGTCTTCGGCGCGCTGAGGCCTTTCATTCCTTTTTCAAGAACGAAGCCGCGAATGTCGCCGTCTTTGGCACCAGCCTCATTGTCACCTTCGCCATAGGCTTTGGCCCAGACGACGAAGACATCGGCTAGTGGTGAATTGGTGATCCACATCTTGTTGCCGTGCAACTTCCAGCCGCCATCGACCTTAGTCGCTCGGGTTTCCATGCTGCCGGGATCACTCCCATGGTTCGGCTCGGTCAAGCCAAAGCAGCCAACCCATTCGCCGCTAGCAAGCTTGGGTAGGTATTTTTGCCGCTGCGCTTCCGTGCCAAACGCATGGATTGGGAACATAACGAGCGAGCTTTGGACGCTCATTGCACTGCGGTAGCCACTATCTACACGTTCCACTTCCCTAGCAATCAGGCCGTAGCTGACGTAGTTGAGGCCCGCAGCTCCATATTCTTCAGGAATCGTAGAGCCGAGCATGCCAAGGTCGCCCATTTCATTGAATACATTCCGGTCAAAGGTCTCATGCCGATTGTTATCCAACACGCGCGGCATCAGTTTATCTTGGCAGTATGCGTGCGCACTGTCACGCACCATGCGTTCGTCTTCAGTTAGTTGGTCGTTGAGTAGAAAAGGGTCGCCCCAGCGAAATTTGATCATAGCGTTAGGTTTCAGGCGTCAGCGGTCAGGTGTCAGCTTGTGTTGGGTTACTGATGTGACATTGAGGACCGGTGGCTTATAAATGAAGGTGTTGATCCGTTCTCGTCCGCGCTCGTTCGCGGCTAGTAAATTGCGAATTACGGTTTATTGTAGCTTGAATTGTACGAATTTCGTAATAGAATAGCCGTGTATGCTCGATATTAGTATTTTTATGACAGGCGTCTGTGTTGATGTGCCTTCTTTTTTTGGCAGCTAGGTAGATGCCTGTCACGTGAAAGTACTGATTATCGGAGCGGGCATGGCTGGTCTAGCTGCTGCCAATGAATTGCGCGATGCTGGCGTAGTGGTGACGATCCTTGAAGCAAGAGATCGCATTGGCGGGCGCATGCGAACAGATCATTCGCTGGGTATTCCGGTGGATTTAGGCGCGGCTTGGATTCATGGCCCAATGGGAAATCCGGTCAAGGCGTTAGCAAACCAATTTGGTATTGAAACTGCGCAAACGGATTTCCTAGGAAAAGATCCAACTACAGTTCAGGCGTTTGTTGCGAACGAGGAGCAATCTGGAGTTCAGGCTGTTGATCAGAATGAATTTGCCTCTGGACAACAGTACGCAAATGGGATCAATGAGCATCGCTTTGCATCTGAGACGCTGTCGCTAGACAATTCGTTATCGCTGGCGGATGTGTACAACAATCAGCCCGATTTCAAAGCCGGCCTTTCAGATGCCGCACAAGCTGGTTTTGATTACTGGTCTTATGTGCGCACCGAATATAGCAATGCTGCGCCAGTCGATCAGCTGAATTGGCAGATTGATCAGTACGTGAAATTGCCGGGTGGTGATGAATTGGTCATTGGTGGCGGTTACAATGCGATTTCAGACCGATTGGCTGAAGGCTTGGACATTCGCCTTGAGACAATTGTTTCGACAGTTGCATATCAAGCTGACACTGTAACAGTTACAACAAATCGCGGTGAATTTACTGCTGATGTTTGTATTGTCACGGTGCCGCTTGGGGTGTTACAGAAAGGATCGATTACATTTGATCCTGCGTTGCCTTTAGAAAAATCAAGTGCGATCCAGCGCATTGGTTTTGGAAATTACGAAAAGCTAGCAATGCGGTTCCATGAATTCCATTGGCCGCGAGACATTCAGCGCTTCAACTATATTTGGCAGGATAAGCCTGCGCTGTATACTGCCTGGCTCAATCTTGGATATTACACTGGTGAGCCAGTCATTGTGGCCTACTTTGGCGCTTGGCGAGCGCAAGAATTCAATCGCTTGCCTGATGCAGACGCAATTGAAACAGCACAAAATATTATGTGTAATATGTTCCAAGACTGGATCCCAAAGCCTGTTGCGTATGCCCGCTCAAGCTGGGCTGCCGATCCATTTGCAACAGGTAGCTATTCATTTGATAAAGTCGGTCAGCAACAGGCTGATCGAAAAACATTAGCTTCTCCAGTTGGGCAGACGCTCTTCTTTGCTGGAGAAGCAACTCATCCACACTATGTCGCGACTGTGCATGGCGCTTATGAAAGCGGTATTCGTGCAGCGCGGGAGGTACTCAACCGTTAGATGAAGAAAACCCGAATTGCGGTGATTCAAACCGATTGGGCCGGCACACGTGCCGGCATGATAACGAAGATGCGTGACCTAATCGCGCAAGCGGCTGGAAAGGGCGCAAATGTAATTTGCCTGCAAGAGTTTTCCCTTTCACCTTACTTCGCTAGTGAAAAGGACGATAAGCACTACAGTTGGGCGGAGCCAGTTGAAGGCGGCGAGTCGACGACATTCTTTGGCGAATGCGCTGCGGAGCATGGTGTATACATCTTAGGCAGCATTTTCGAAGTCGCGCCAGACGGTGTGCATTGGGACACTGCAACAGTTCACGGCCCGGATGGGGCGCTTGTAGGATATACCCGTAAAGTGCATATTCCGGAAGGTCCCGGTTACTATGAAGACTACTACTATGGTGGCTACAACGAATATCCCATTCACGATGTCGGTGGCCTACCAACTGCAGTGCCTACCTGCTACGACCAATGGTTCCCCGAAATGGCGCGGATTTGCGCGCTGAGTGGGGCGGAGTTTATTTTCTACCCAACTGCCATTGGGAGTGAGCCAGAGTATCCAGATATGGACACATCCATGGCGTGGCAAACAGTCATGCGTGGGCATGCAATTGCAAACGGCGTTTACATTGCTGCCGCGAATCGTATTGGCGTTGAGGATGTCACGTTTTATGGCACCAGTTTCATCTGTGACCCAATGGGGAATATCTTGGCACAAGCCAGTCGTGACCAAACCGAAATCTTGATCGCGGACACTGATCCTGAATTGTTTGAACAGTATCGGTATGTCTTTCCATTGTTGAACCAGCGCCGTCCTGATGCGTACGGCAAACTGACTGACCAAAATTAGCACAAAGCGTGGGTTTTCAAGACCTACGCTTTATAAAACTCATAAATTGCGTATAGGCAATTATTAGAAGCGAAAATATTATGGCTTATATCAACATAAACACAGCAATTCCTGGTCCTAAAAGTGATGCAATCGTGGCGCGACGTGCGGCTGCAATTTCTGCTGGGAACGGAAAACTCACCCCAATTGCGGTCGCAAAAGCAAGCGGTGCACTTGTCACAGATGTGGACGGCAACACGTTCATCGATTTTGCAGGTGGCATCGGTACCCTTGCAGCGGGACACTGTCCGCCTGAAGTCGTTGAAGCGTTACAAGCGCAAGCTGCAGACCTCATCCACATGTGTTCGATTGTGTCCAGCTATGAGCAAATGATCGAAGTTGCTGAACTGCTTAACAGCGTCACGCCGGGCAATCATGCAAAAAAGACGACGCTGTCTAACAGTGGGGCGGAGGCCGTAGAAGCTGCTATCAAACTAGCCCGCGCCTACACTGGCCGTCAAGGCATTGTCGTGTTTGAAGGGGCCTACCACGGACGCACCAACATGACGATGTCGATGACATCAAAATATGCTCTGTTCAAGAAAGGCTTTGGGCCATTCGCGTCTGAAGTGTATCGGCTGCCATATCCAAATCCATATCGCAGACCGGCAGGCATGGACGAAGAATCGTTTGTCGATTACGCGTGCTGGCAACTCGAAAACGCAATGATCTCGCAAGCTGATCCAAGTGCCATTGCGGCAATTGTGATTGAGCCTGTGCAAGGTGAGGGCGGTTTTATTCCGACGCCAGCCCCATTCCTACACAAAATCCGTGAGCTGTGTGACAAACACGGAATTGTGATGATTACAGACGAAATTCAATGTGGCTTTGGCCGGACTGGCAAGCTGTTCGCCGTTGAACACTACGACATTGTGCCGGATCTGATGACAACCGGTAAGTCACTTGGCTCTGGGATGCCGATTGCGGCTGTCACTGGTCGCGCAGAAATTATGGATGGCGCGCATCCCGGTGGTCTTGGCGGGACCTACAGTGGTAATCCACTCGCGTGTGTGGCCGCAAGAGAAGCGATCAAAATCATCAGTGACCCTGCATTTCTAGCCCGTGCTACCGAAGTTGGCATGCGCATGCGCGGTGCGCTTGAAATGCTGCAACGAGACTATCCACAATTGATTGGTGACGTGCGTGGGCTCGGCCCAATGCTGGCAATGGAGCTAGTCAAAGATCCAGAAACGCGCGAACCAAACATGGATGCCACTGGTGCACTGACCGCTGCCACTTTGCAACGTGGTCTCATCACCATCCGTGCTGGGCTCTACAGTAACTGCCTGCGCTTGCTGCCGCCACTCAATATCGCCGATGATGTTCTTAGTGAAGGCTTAGACGTCCTCGCAGCATCAGTAGCTGATATCGCATAGATTTACTGCCCACGAAGGACACGAAGGGACACTAAGTTAGATTTGAGATGCCCTTCGTGATTCTTCGTGAACCTTAGTGGGCGAATTAATGAACACTCCAAGACAAGACGGCTTTCGCATGCCGGGTGAGTTTGAACCGCACGCTGGCTGCTGGATGCTTTTTCCTGAACGCACCGATGTGTGGCGCGGCAATGCGAAGCCCGCGCAAGAAACATTTGCTGCGGTGGCGACAGCAATCGCACAATTTGAGCCTGTGACTGTTTGCGCTTCACAAGCGATGTGGCAAACGGCGCGGGATCTCTTGCCAGACAACGTGCGTGTGCTAGAAATTTCATCGAATGATGCATGGATGCGTGATTGTGGACCAACCTTTGTCGTCAATGACGCAGGTGAAGTACGTGGCGTAGATTGGGAATTCAATGCATGGGGTGGAGATCTGGGTGGTTTGTATGCAGACTGGAGCCAAGATAACTTAGTCGCACATAAAGTGCTGGACGCTGTTGGTGCCAAACGCTATAAATCAGATTTTGTCTGTGAAGGTGGCGGGATTCATGTCGATGGCGAAGGCACGCTCATTTCAACGCGCTCTTGCTTGCTCAACAAAAATCGTAATCCGGATCTGAGTGAAACCGAAGTTAATCAGCTTTTGGCCGAGTATCTTGGGGTCGACAAAGTTATTTGGCTCGATGTTGAAGGGGTAGACGAAACTGACGGTCACATTGATGCGATCTTGGCATTTGTGCGACCCGGCGTAGTTTTGCTGGCATGGACTGACCAAACGCATATGTATGAATATCAAGAATGTCGCGATGTGTACGCACAATTACAAGATGTGACCGATGCCAAAGGCCGGAAGCTTGAAATTATCAAGTTCCCCATTGCAGACTTACCTCCGACAACCACTGAAGAAGTGGCAGATATTGTGCAATCTGATGATGTTTATCCACGTGAAGCCAATGAGCCAGTCTTTGGTGGCTACATCAACTTTTACATTGCCAATGGTGGCATTGTTGTGCCGCAGTTTGGCGTTGAGACAGATGAGGAAGCGATTGATATTTTGACTGAAGTTTTCCCAGATCGAAAGGTTGTTGGGGTGCCGGGCGGGCGCGAAATCAGCATGGGCGGCGGCAATATCCATTGCATCACGCAACAGCAGCCGGCTGGAAAAGGAACCCTGCGCTAATGTCTGACGTTACCTTGGTCAATGTTGCGCCACAGTACGCAGATGAACTGGCAAAATTCCAGCGCATCTGCTTTCCAACCTTGGCCGACTTTGAACTGATGAATGCAGAGCATTTCTTAAAGCACTGCGAAGTCTTTCCAGAGGGTGAATTTGTTGCACTCCTCGATGGAAAAGTGGTGGGGTTAGGCTCTGGCTTCTTTGTCGATTTTGACTTTGAACACGCCGATCACACCTTTCAAGAGATGATCGTCGGCGGCTATTACACCAATCACAAACCAGATGGCGCGTGGTATTACGGCGCAGACATCAGTGTGCATCCAGAATTTCGTGGTCGTGGCATAGGCCGCTTGCTCTACAACGCGCGTAAAGAGTTGGTCAAGCGCTACAACCGCAAAGGCATTGTCGCGGGGGGCGTGATCCCCGGCTATCCGCGCTACCGTGATCAAATGGATATTCACACCTACGTTGACAAAGTAAAAATCGGTGAACTAAATGATCCAACCCTCAGCATGCAAATGGCGAACGGCTTTGAAATTCGTGGGATGTTGGAAAACTACATTGATGACACCGCGTCAGATAATTGGGCAGCGCTGATTGTTTGGGAAAATCCGGACTATGTCGCTGATGGCTAATCGGCGACATAGCTGATCTGTTCCAAGACATTGGCTGCAACGTACACTAATTACTGAGGAAGATCAGCCGATCAGCTATCAGCCATCACAAATTCATTCGCACACCTAACTTATCATTCTTATGTCTAAAAAAATCCGCGTTCAAAACCTCTCCGGTACGCCATACGAAATGGGTTATGCCCACGGTGAAGCTTGGAAGGACGATATTCTTGCGTATACCAACGCCCGTGTCGATCTTGTCTGCAAAGGCCAATGGTCTGGCGGTCCAGTCGCACGTGATGTGGTGCTGGATCTGGCTGAAAAAATGATCCCAGACCATGATGCGTATGCGCCAGATTTGATGGCAGAAATTCGCGGGATGGCAGATGCAACTGGACTAAGCGTTGCGGAATTGATTGTGGTTGGTGGCTTCACTGACTTTGTCGATACAGTCTATGCAGAGCTCGGACATGGCAAGAATACGCAAGCTGCATCCGTTGATAACTGCACAGCGTTCCTTGTGCCAGATAGTGCAGCAGGCGGACAAGGGTTCTTCGGTCAAACGTGGGACATGCACGAATCGTCTGAACCTTATGTCGTGATGCTCGATATTCAACCGACAGATGGCGTCAAATCGATGGTGTTTACTACATTTGGCTGCGTGGGTCAGTTTGGGATGAATGAGTACGGCGTTTCAATTGGCATCAATAATTTGATGGGGGCAGATGGGCAAATTGGCGTCACTTGGCCGTTAGTGGTGCGCAAAGCGTTGCAACAAGAGACTGCTGAAGACGCGTTGCAATGTGTCTTGGACTGCAAGCTAGCTGGTGCGCACAACTACCTAATTTTGGACAAGCACGGCAGTGGCTATAACGTTGAAGCGATGTCAACGACAAACATTGTGACCAAGCTTGAAGATGTACCGTTGGTGCATACTAATCACTGTCTGTATCCAGAAACGAATGCTGTCTCACAGCAACGTCCAACCGCGCTGCAAAATAGCTCAGAAGCGCGGCGAGCAGATGGTGAACGGTTACTTAGTATGCGACCGGTGACTGTTGACGACACGCTCGATCTAACCCGCAATCCAGACCATATTTGTCATTACTCTGACCCAGACTGGCGCGTGATGACTTGTGGCGCAGCCGTCATGCGACCGAAATCTGGTGAACTCTGGGCTGTGTGGGGCGTGCCTTATGATAATGAGTATCAACGCTTTGTAGTGCGCTAAACCGATAGGGTGCTCAGGTTTGCGCCTTTTGGGGACGCGAATTGCGCGAAACAAACGAATTTACGCGAATTAGAAACTATATCCATTCGTGAAATTCGACACAGTCGCGTTATTCGCGTCTTTTTTCTTTCTTGGATAAATCAAAACGATGGCTGTACTTTCCAATATAAAAGTTCTTGACCTCACCCGTGTCCTTGCTGGTCCTTGGGCAACGCAAACGCTGGCTGACTTTGGCGCAGACGTAATCAAAATCGAGCATCCGCAGCGGGGGGATGACACGCGTGGCTGGGGGCCGCCGTTTCTCAAAGACAAAGATGGCAATGATCTAGACGATGCGGCTTACTTTGCGACTGTCAATCGCAACAAGCGGTCGGTGGCGCTGAATATTGCTTCTGAAGAAGGCAATGCGATTATTCAGCAACTCGTTGCAAAGGCCGATGTGTTGGTCGAGAATTTCAAAGTTGGCGGCTTGGAAAAGTACGGTCTGGACTACAAAACGCTGTCAAAAAAGCATCCACAGCTAATTTATTGTTCCATCACTGGTTTTGGGCAGACCGGACCATACGCCGAACGCGCTGGCTATGACTTCATCATCCAAGCGATGAGTGGCTTTATGAGCGTGACCGGCCAACCTGACGGTACGCCCGGCGCAGAACCGATGAAGATTGGAGTAGCGCTTACAGACGTCATGACGGGACTGTATTCCACAATTGGGATTATGGCCGCATTGCGCCACCGGGATGCAACAGGCGAAGGCCAGCATATTGACATGAGCTTGTTTGATGTTGCCGTGGCGACAACCGCCAATCAGGCGTTGAATTATTTGGCGTCAGGCGTGTCACCGACGCGGCTTGGCAATGCGCATCCGACGATTGTGCCCTATCAGGCATTTCCAGCGCGTGATGGGCATTTCATCATTGCGGTAGGCAATGACGGGCAGTTTCAGCGGATGTGTGATGCGATGGATCGGGCAGATTTGAAGAATGATCCGCGCTATGCGACGAATGCGTTGCGCGTGCAAAATCGGGATGAACTGGTGTCAGAAATTGCGCAGACGTCAACGACAAAGACGATTGATGAATGGCTGGAGTTGTTTGAGGCAGCCACGGTGCCATGCGGCCCAATCAATGATATGGCGCGGGTGTTTGCCGATCCGCAGGTGCTTGCGCGGCAGATGCAGTTAGGACTAGAAACAGACAACGGCGACACCATTCCAAGTGTGGCATCGCCGTTGCGGTTGTCTAAGAGTAAGCCTGAATACCATCGTGCACCGCCGACGTTAGGGCAGCATACGGATGAGGTCTTGCGGGATTGGTTGGGATGAGACTGTAGGCAACGCCTACTCTTAACTACGAGGCGGGGTGCAGCATCGTTACCGTAAATTCAACGGTTGCTTAGCTGCACCCCGCCTCGTGCTTAGTGATAGTGGTTATTCTTGACCTCTATCCAAACAAACCCCACTGTCATAATTGCCAACTTCACGAATAATATCGCTGGCTTGCGGCTCAATGCGCGTGCCAGACAGTTCACTAGACAGCACCCGGAAAATCAGTTGATCTAAACGCGTCACGACGTAGCAAGGTGTCTTTGGCTCTTGATGGGAATTGCCAACGCCAGAGTCATCGGTCAAGAACATGTGGCGTCCGCCTGTGGTTGCCGCCATCACACGCATAATGTATTCAGCTGTGTCGGCGACTCCGCTGGCAGCGAGTGAATAGATGCGAATACCACGGTCACGCGCGAAGCTTGAGGCGCGTAACGTGCGCTCTAAGTTGCGATCATGCGGTGGCGCATCGGCGTTCAGGATGAGGACCCGCGCTACATCGCCGTCCCGCCAGTCAAGTTCAGTGGCGTGGATGAGCGCTTCATCCATCGCTTCTGGATAGTCACCGCCGCCGTCTGCGGTTTGTTCGCTTAGGTAGGCCCGCATCTCTTGGACATCGCTAGTGAAGTCATAGGCTTGAGTGACAAACAAATCACCTTCGTCACGATACACAACCAGCGCAAAGCGCATATCAACATCACGATATTCTGCTTTTAGACCTGACACAATCGATTCAAACTCGGCGGTCAAATATTGCAGTTCGTCGCCCATGCTGCCCGTGACATCGATGACAAGGGCGACATCGAGTGCGGCAGTGCGCTGTCCTTGCGCGTCATCCAAACTGATGCGATAGATGCCGGTTTCGTCGGCTTGGGTAATGTCTAAGCTAATGTTGGTTGCGTTGTTCGTTACAGGATCAATGACAGTAAAGTTAAGCACGTCGCCGCGCGCAAACCGATCCATACCTGGAAAGAGATGCACAATGCCTTGGCTGTTTGCATAAACATGGCGCGGATTACCATCCTCACTAAACACCAGTTTGGCATTCGGAATGCCAGCTTGGTTACTGCCCAAAATTTCTAATGTAATCCGGTCTGTCAAGTCGGCAGTCGGCAGGTAATTTTGACCATAGTCGCGCTGCATACGTTGGATGTAACCCAAGAAAAAGTCGTAGTTCAGATTGTCATCGACATCACCGGCTGTGAGCAAGCCAGATTGCACCGGCGGTTGCGCAGGCGGCTCTGGTTCAAAGATGATGGTGTCGTCATGATCTTCTGACGTCTCTTCAGACGCTTTTTCTAGCAATGCGCCAGCTTCAGCATCTGCTGCGCCGGAAACAGCGGCCATTTCAGCGGCGTCTTCCATCGCAACGTCAGCTTCACCGAAATCGTCACCCGCAGGATCTACAGACGCTTCTTCGAGCGCCTCGTATTCGACACTTTCGGCGGATTCCTCAGCAACCTCAATTGTGGAGTCAATGGTCTCTGACATTGAGTCATCAGTCGCGCTGCTGCAACCAATGAGAAATAGGGCAAATAGGGTAAATATGATGATGTGTTTTCGCATGATAACCTCTTCGGAATTGAATATTTGTCTCTGTTGTAATAGAGACGAAACGCAGTTCAAAAAGGTTCCCGCGAATTTAGGAGTCAGCTGTGGTAAGTTCAGAATTGGGCACAGAGTAGATGACCGCCGCACCCACAAGGGCCAACGCGCCCCAGAAAAAGAATGGTAACTGTGGAGAAATGTTAGACAGCAAATTACCAAGAGGTGGGGCAATGAGACCGCCAACGTCATTGAAGAGGAACATATAGCCGACAGCCACGCCAGCGATGGTGGGGCCGATGCCGCGGACTTCTGTCGCCGTGGTGATCGATATCGTCATAAACAGATCGAAGAAGGCACCAGCCAAGACAACTGCTGCATAAACGATCCAAGGGGTTGGGTTTGCGGCCAACATGACGCCACTGCCAAGGGTGACAGCCGCGAGCATAATGAAGGGCTTGCGTGTCTTAAGTCTGTCTGACAGTGTCGACATCGGGATCACGAAGATCAAGCTCATCAAAAAGAAAAGTGATAGAGCGGAGTCAGCGGCTGCGCCTTCCCAGCCTTGGTTGCGGAGATACAAAGGTAGGTAACCACTGAAACCACGCATACAAGCCCAAATGCCTGCGGTGCCTAAACCTAGCCGAGTGAGCCAACGGTAGCGACGAATGTTGTTGAGTTGCGTGCCGATATTGCGAATGGCTTCCTGTGAGATTGGTTTTGGTGGTGTCTCAGGCTTAGGGTGAATAAACCACCATACAATCCCGAAGATGATCCCTACACTGCCATACATTACAAAAACCATCTGCCAGCCGCCGAGGAGTGGCGAGAAAACGCGGGCTGAGAAATAAGACCCCAGCATAAATCCACTTGCAAAGCCAGATGCAATCACGCCGTTGGCTAACCCGAGTTGGTCTTTAGAAAACCAATTGCTGGCGATGGTATGGAGTGTGACGCCGACCATTGGGAGAAAAAGCCCTAGCAAGACACTTGCTCCGAGAAATGAGAAGAATCCAGTAGAAAATGCCCTGAATGCGCCAAACGTTCCTACGCCTAATGCCGCGACTACAATGACGCGTTTGGTTCCAAAATAGTCTGCAAAAATTCCGGCGACAATCGCGAGCATCATTGACATCAGCGAAGAGATGCCCCAAATGATGCCAACTTGGAAATTGGTGAGGGTAAATTCCGTTTGAATTTCTTTGAATAAGACGGAAAGTGCCATAGAAGGCATTGCATGGACGCCGATGGCTGTCAGTCCGCATAGCCCCAGCATGACCCAGCGGTAGGGAGACTGCTGTCTAGTTACATTAACCATTGCAGACCCCAAAGCGCAATCATGCCCGTAATAATCGTCCACAAAATGCCATGCCCGCGATAGGCAACAATTCCAGCGACAATCGCGGCAAGAATTTTGATATTGAAGAGAGAGACATCCAATTCACCATCAGTCCGTAGGATCGTTGGTGCAATGATGGCTGAAAATGCTGCGGCAGGTACATAGCGTAACGCTTGCTCTACCCAGCCTGGCAATGTGAAGCGTTGGAACCAGACAATGAAACTTGACCTTTCAAGAAAGGTCACCAGCGTAATGAGTATGATGGCAGCCCAAATTTTCATTGCAGTCGTTCCACTAATACCCCTGTTGCCATCCCTAGCAGAATGGCGGCAACAATTCCAAGGTTATTCGGCAGGTTCACGCCAGCGAGCGCAACAAATGTTGCTACTGCTGCAGCTGCTAAATGTGGTCGACCTTTGATAGCAGGGACTAACATTGCCAAAAACATGAGAGGGATGGCAAATGTGAGCGACCAGCTTTCTGGAATAATTGCACCGACAAAGAATCCAATTACTGCCGTAATTGCCCAAAGAGGGTAGGTCAGAATGGAGATGCCATAGGTGTAATGCCGGAGATGTTTTTCGTCGGGATACTTTTCTAAATGGGCTGCTCCAAAGGCAAAGACCTGATCAATCAGCAAGTAACTCATCAGTACCCGATGCCAAAATGGCTCATGCTTCACGTAACGAGAAAGCGATGCGCTGTAGATGACCATTCGCAAATTCACCATACCGGCTGACAGCACAATCACCCAGAGTGGGGCGTTCTGGCCAAACAGATCTAAAAAGACCAATTGCGCGGCACCGGCATAAATCAGCATAGAGTTGCCAATGGCTGCACTAGCGGACAGCCCAAGACTGGCACCAATCACACCAATGATGGTGCCAAAGGGAAAAGCGCCAATAAGAACTGGCGCAATGTCTTTCATGCCTTGCCGGAAGGCGTGTTGTGGCGACGTGAACATGCGGCAAATGTTACCTTAGAATGTGGCGTTACAACGGAAATGCGCTAGACTCCCCCCCATAGTTTTTGAAAGGTGATTTATGCAATACGATGTCGTTAGTCTAACTAAAGCTTTGGTTGAAATTCCCTCGGTGACCCGAGACAGTAATGTGCCAATTGCTGAATTCTTGCAGGCATTATTGTCTGAGGCTGGCTGGACTATTGAGCGAACAAGCTACGTTGATCCAAATGGTGAGACGAAAGTCAATTTAGTTGCCAAATTGGGCGAAGGACCGGGGGGGCTTGCATTTTGCTCGCACAATGACACTGTGCCTGGACAAGAGCAAGATTGGCCAGCTTTTACGCCAGATATTCGCGATGGGGTGCTTTATGGACGCGGCAGTTGTGATATGAAAGGCCCGCTCGCAGCGACCATTATTGCTTGTTTATCTATCGATCCCGCAACGTTGAGGAAGCCGCTTTATCTCGTCCTAACTGCTGATGAAGAAATTGGCCTTATTGGCGCGAAGAAGCTTGCAAAAGCGTCTGAAATGCTAAACCGTGACCGGCCAGAATTTGGGGTAATTGCTGAACCAACTGAATTGATTCCTGTTTACTCGCATAAAGGCTATGCGATGGTCTCTGCGACTGCTACAGGACGGGCTGCTCACGTTGCCATGGGAACAGGTGAGTCGGCGTTGTTCAAAGTCGTGCCATTTTTGAACGATTTGGTTGCGTTAGATAAAGAGCTCAAAACCAACCCAGATTATCAAGATGACATCTATACGCCAACACATCACACCATCAATTTTGTGGTGGATACAGGCCAAGCTGCGACCAATGTGACCGCGCCTTTTGCGACGGTGACAATTGGCATCCGCCCGATGCGCAGCGCCAACAGTCAAGACGTTTACCAACGGATTATTGATCTTGCGCAATCCTACGATCTTGACGTTGAATCGGATTATTTGGAACCTTTGTTTTCGCCATTAGATTGCGAGTTGGTGCAGGCTTGTGAGCGGTTGACAGGAAAAACGCCAGAAACCGTGTCGTATGGCACTGATGGATCTTATTTGGGGGCTTGTATTGATCAACTGGTCATTCTTGGCCCCGGTAACATTGGCGTGGCGCATACGGTCGGCGAACATATAGCTGTAGATGCGTTGCATGCAGCGGTCGCTCTATACAAAAGTATGATTGTTGAACTCTGCTAATGAGATCCTCTGTCTTTTCAACGGGCTGGCTAGCTGCACTGAGCTCGATCATCATTTTTAGCACGAATACGCCAATTGCGCGGAGTGTCATTCAGGATGGTATGCATCCATTGACGCTCTCTGCATTTCGCTTTATTGGCGCTGGAGTGATTTTTGCTTGTATCTATTTTTTTACGTCATATGCCAACCCGCGCGCAGAGGAGGCTGACATTGACCGCAAAGCCTTGTGGGTTTGCTTACTTTCAGGTGGCACCAACGGCATCACGATCTCTGCCTTTTATGGCGCATTGCAATTTATTGACGCTGGCCTGACATCTGTGTTGGGGATTGCCCTCTATCCCGCAATTACGCTAATTTTGTTGGCATTTGCTGGGGAAGCGTTCACGACAAAACGTATTGTCCGGTTGACGCTCGTTTTTATCGGGTTGTATTTTCTGCTAGGCGTCAGCGGAACGATTGATATGCGCGGTGTAGGGTTAGTGGCGCTAGCGGCTTCCATGTATGCCGTTCATGTTGTCACGGTACAGTGGTATTTGTCTGACAACAACGTTGTCGCGATCACAAGCCTCATGATGATGGGCGCCGCAATTGTTGTGTTCTTTATATGGCTAGCATTTGGAGCGCCAACGTACGTGGCTGGAACGCGCGGATATCTTGTGATTGTGTATCAGATAATTCTGCTTACGTTGGTGGCGCGGCTGTTAACATATTTCGCGATCAACAAAATTGGTAGTGGCCAAATGGCACTCATTACGCCCGTAGAAACGGTCCTGACTGTGATTTGGTCCATGTTGTTTTTGTCAGAACGACTGCGTGGCCCCGAATGGATTGGCGCAGGATTGATTTTAGTGTCGGCGCTACTCGCGGCCGAATTCCGACGCAAGCAACAACCGCAGCCAGCATAAAACTTTCCCCTAACGTTGTAAGTCTGTTAAAATACACCGACTTGGCGCAAACCTTTACGTCAAGCTTCTTTGTCCACACTAAGGCAACAACATATGACAACTTCTGATCTTTCAAAATCGCATGACGGTGATTCTCGTCTTGCGCCAGGTAGTTCGCGTCTAGCTGACTTACCATGGTGGCTAATTGCAGCCATAGGTCTTGCGATTTACGGTATATACGTCGTCGCGACGCGGGATGATGCGGCCAATGCATTTTGGTTCTTGGTTGGGACAAATCCAGATGACATCCGTGAACTCGGTCTTGGCGGGATTGCGTTTAAAGGCATCACAATTACGCTGACGGTTTGTATTACTGCCTATCTGTTAGCTATCCTTATTGGTATTTTTGTCGGCCTTGGGCGCGTCTCTGAAAACAAATTTTTGTATAACATCGCTACGTTTTACGTAGAAATTGTTCGCGGGATTCCAATGTTGGTGTTGTTGGCATACATCGCATTTGCATTGCTCCCGATGTCAATTTCTGGGTTGAATGCGGTTGGTGAGTGGATGATGGCGAATATGGGCGGTGGCTTTGGGGAACGGCTGGCCGGTCTTTCAACGCGCGACTTTCCAGATATTTGGCGCGGGATTATTGGCCTTGGGATTGGCTATGGCGCTTTTTCAGCTGAAATTGTGCGTGCTGGGATTGAGTCAGTTGAACGTGGGCAATGGGAAGCGTCAAGCGCAGTTGGGATGACGCGTTGGCAGACGCTGCGCCATATTGTGCTACCGCAAGCGCTGCGTCGCATGGCACCAGCCTATGGTAACGACTTTGTGGCAATGATCAAAGATTCTGCGCTCGTGTCTGTACTTGGTGTGCGCGATATGACTCAATCGGCGCGTTTGCACTCAGCAAGTTCGTTCCAGTTTTTCTTAACGTATACCATGCTGACCTTCTTGTACTTGCTGTTGACAATTTCGCTGACACGTTTTATTCGGTACATTGAACGTCGCAATACAAGTGATCCACGCGCGAAGCAGCATGTGTAATAAACAGCTTTTGTAGCGCCACCCTGCGGGGTGGCGCTACAAAAAGGAATCAAAAAAGCCGTGTGCACTATTGCCACGGCTTTTTGTTTTAATTTGGACGTCTGGACTAGCTCGCTAGCTCAAAGTCTTCAGCGAGTGTATCAATCCATTCTGCAATGCGATCTTCGCTCTTGTCTGGTTCGTTATCTTCGTCTAACGCTAGACCTAGGAACATTCCGTCGTCTGACCCCATGGACTCATCAAAGTCGTATGGGCCAGCGTCGGTGAATGCAACCAACTCTGCACCTTTTTCTTCGAACTTCAAGCCTAACAAGCCAATCGCGTCACAGAAGTTGTTTGGATAACCAGATTGGTCACCGCAGCCAAGCATTGCGATCTTGATCCCGCTCAAATCGACTTCGTCAATATCGTCATACTTGTCAGCCCAGTCAGACTGCAACTCACCAACGTTCCACGTTGGGCAGCCCACAATAACGCGCTTGTAGTCTTTCATTTTGGTGACTGGAACTTTTCGGATATCGTGTAGCTCAGTCAAGTCAGGAAAGCGGCCATCAAGGGCATCTTTGACACGCTTGATATTCATTTCAGTGTTGCCCGTTTCCGAGCCGTAAAAAATTCCAATTTTCATAGTCGTTTTTATAGGTTGTGATTTGTTTCACATATTTTAACGCAACTTTCCATTCTTCTCAAAAGTTGGTTGGGTTTGATTTTTATTGCGTTCTTTCTAGAACTTACGAAGTAACGTTAGGAACCCGCCTCGTAGTTGCTATTTACAGTTTAGAATAGACAAATGCCACAGCTTTCTGCCTTAGAACAAACTGTAATTGACCATCTGGATTACGACAATCTGCTGCAAATGTTGGACACGTTAGTTCGCGTTCAGAGCATAGATGGGTCTCCTGCTGAAAATGAAGCCCAACGAACGGCGGCAGCTCTCATGCAGTCTGTGGGCATGGAAGTCAATCAATGGTCGGTTGACATGCAGCAATTGTCGCAAAATTTGGCCTACTCTGCCGAAGTTCCCCGCGACACAATGATTGGTACCATCGGACGGATGGGGGGGACCACTGGAAAAACACTACTGCTAAACGGGCATACAGATGTAGTTCCTGTTGGAAATCCAGACCGCTGGACAGTAGATCCTTGGGGGCTGACGCTAGATCCGGATAATGACCGTGTCTACGGTCGTGGAACCTGTGACATGAAAGGTGCGATCTGCTGTGCGATGGCGGCCATCAAAGCGATTGTGGACTCTGGGGTTGAGTTGAAAGGTAGTGTGCTCCTTGAGCCAGTCTTTGGGGAAGAAGATGGTGGTAGCGGTACGCTGGCGGCCATTGAATACGGCATAACAGCTGACGCCTGTATTGTGATGGAGCCAACAGAACTGAATATCACACCTGCCCAAGCTGGATCTTACAACTTTCGCATCAAAATTCCGGGTAAGGCTGCTCATGGTGCACTACGCCATGAAGGTGTTGATCCACTGACGAAATTTCTAAATATTTACCAGGCCCTACTGGCATTAGAGAAAACGCGAAATGCAGACGTTGATCATCCAATGTTTGCAGACTTTGACGTGCCCTATCCAATTTGTGTTGGTAAAGCCTTTGGGGGCAGTTGGCCATCTACCGTAATGGAAGTGTTTACGTTGGAAGGGCGTTATGGCATCAAGGTCGGTGAAGACCCGCTGGATGCCATGGCTGAATTTGAGACAATGCTCAACAGTGTCGCTAGTGAAGATGCTTGGTTGCGAGAAAATCCTCCAATTTTAGAGTGGTGGGGTGGAACGTTTGACCCTGCTGAAATTCCACTCGATGCCCCAATTGTGCACGCCACGCAAGATGCGTTTCGCGCTGTGACAGATATTGACGCTGGTCTGCGTGGCATTCCTGCTGGAACTGACATGCGTCTACTCATCAATCAGGGTGGAATTCCCTCGGTCTTGTTTGGTCCCGGCGATGTTAGGATGGCGCATCAGGATGATGAATTTGTGCCACTTAATGAGCTCAAGACCTTTACTGAGGTTTTAGTTGTCACTATTTTGCGGTTTTGCGACATCATCGAACCGTAGCAAACACAACGCATGAGCAAGGTCAATAACCGTTACGAAATAATCCACAAGCTTGGTCGCGATGAGAAGTCATTTGCGACGGTTTACCTCGCGCGTGATACGCACCTCAATCGTTCGGTCGCGTTGAAAGTACTCCCTGAAATCATTTCAGAGACCTCTCCTCAATACGATCAATTTCGAACCCATGCCCGTAAAATGGCGGGGCTTACGTTGGACGCTGTCTCAAACATTACCGACTTTGGGTTGTGGGAAGGCAAACCATATATTGTTGCTACCTACATGCCGCACGGTGCATTGACTGACAAGCTTGCCGCCGCGCCATTGAGTTTGGATAAGACAACCGACTTATTACAACGATTGGCTGTCGCGCTTGATTATGCCCATGCCTTGGGAATTTCGCACGGTGACCTGAAGCCGAACAACATCCTATTCACCACAGAAAATAAGGCCACTCTGGCTGATTTTGGATTTCAACCTATTCTCAAAATCTTTCGCCCTGATGTCCAAAAAATCAGTGATCTGGTCGATCCCCGTTATTGCGCACCGGAGCTTTTCGACGCGACTCAACAACCATCGCTACGCAGTGACATTTATTCTTTAGGATGCGTGCTCTGGGCGTGTTTGACAAAGAGTGCTCCATTTTCAGCAAATTCAACGCGCGGCTTACGCCGGCAACATCGCAAGAAAGCGGTGCCTAACATTGAAACTTTACTGCCTGCCTTACCCGCCGGTCTGAATGCCGTTTTTCAGACTGCGCTTGCGAAAGATCCTGCTGACAGATATGCAAGCTTTTCAGACTTTGCAAAGGCCGTTGTTAGCGTTCAGCGCGAGCGCGCTACTGGCCATCGGAGAGATGACGCTGATGCTGAGTTCTCTATGCCCAGCGTTGTTAAGAAAAAAGTAAAGCTTGCACCTCCGAAGCCTACAGAAGATGCGCTTCCAGACACTTTGCACCCGATGAAAGAACATCCATCTCAGCAGATTGATGAGGCTTTACCGGAAATTGCGTCTGCAGCCACAATTGAACAAGACTTTAGTGCAGACCCGCTTCCTAGCGAGCCAGAGCAAGATTTGCTTTTGGTCGACCGCATCGGACGCTGGATGCAAAATCCGATTGTGCGCTTTGGTTTGCATCTGTTATATGCCAGTGTTTTGGTTGGACTCGGAATTTTAATCGGTCAGCAATTAACGCCAGAGATCGATCCCGAACTGTTGACAGCCACTGGGGCGACTGCGCTGACCCAGACCGTGGTGGATGTAAAAGGTCATGAAATGGTCTACATTCCACAAGGTGATTTTGTGATGGGTAGCACTATTGGAGATGCAGATGAACAACCAGTACATACTGTTACGTTGGACCCGTATTTCATAGATAAATTCGAGGTCACCAACGAACAATTTGCCATTTTCCTAAACGAAGTCGGGAATTTTGAAGAGGACGGTAAAACATGGGTCGATGAGATTGCCGTCTGGGATGGTGTCAAGATTGAAGACGGCCAATGGAGTCGGGAAGAGGGCTTTATCAATATGCCCGCAGTTGGGATGACTTGGTATGGTGCCGCCGCCTACTGTCAGTGGCGTGGCGGCGATTTACCCACGGAGGCACAGTGGGAAAAAGCAGCCCGTGGTGAGACGGCTTCGTTGTATCCATGGGGGAATATTTACGACGCAGCCAAAGCCAATGTCTGTGACACTAACTGTGAACGGAATTGGGCCAACGACGCCATCAACGACGGTTATACCCGTGCTGCGCCAATTGGGAGTTTTCCTGAAGGCTCAAGCCAGTACGGTGTGTTTGATATGGCAGGAAATGTTGCCGAACTCACTGCTGACTGGCAAGACGGGACTTATTATCAACGGTCCCCCAAAATCAATCCAACTGGTCCGACAAAGGGAAACTTTCGAATTGTACGTGGCGGATCATTTTATTTTCGAATTGAAGAAGTCCGCAGCAGCAATCGCAATGGCTGGCTACCAACTGATCGAACAGATTACATTGGCTTTCGCTGTGTAGTGCCAGCAAATTGACTTTGCTAAGTGACATCAACCAAAAACTAATCAAAACAAATTTATGTCAAAAATCATCGATATTAGCCGCACCCTAAGCCCAAATGTTGCCGTTTGGCCGGGGGACTCTCCATTTTCAATTACACGCGAACTGAACATTGCAGAGGGTGAACCTGTGAATCTTACGCGTCTACGCATGAGTGCGCATACTGCAACACACGTTGACTCTACTTTACATTTTTTTGACGATGGAATTCCGCTTGAGCAAACGTCATTGCTACCGTTTTGGGGCTTGGCGCAAGTGGTTACAATTGAAAAACCGTCTGGTCCGTTGCACGTTGAAGACATTGCACACGTCGATCTGTCACTTGCCCCTCGATTGCTTTTGCATACGGTCGCGAGTGACACGCCTGATACCGTATTTGTCCAAGAGTTTGTGTATCCATCGCCTGAATTTGCGGCCCATCTCGCTGCCAATGGCATTATTCTGTATGGAATCGATGCGCCTTCTGTAGATGCGGTTGATAGTGAAGTGTTGACGGGTCACTATTCGCTTGGTAAACATAACATTGCTATTTTGGAAGGGGCCTGTTTCAAGGATGTGCCGGATGGCATTTATGACTTTGTGGCACTCCCACTAAAAATAGCTGGTGGTGATGGCAGTCCTGTCAGAGCCGCCCTGCGCACACTCGACTAAACCACCAACGGAAACAGCAGAAGTTTGGGCAGTTTCTGCGACCAAACCGCAACCACTTTACGACTATAATTCCCGCGCTATGAAATCTATACTCTTGTCACTCCCCGTCGGCGAAAAAGTCGGCATTGCATTTTCGGGCGGTCTAGATACGTCGGCCGCAATTGCTTGGATGCGTCAAAAGGGCGCTATTCCATTCGCATATACGGCGAATCTGGGTCAACCTGACGAAACCGACTACGACGATATTAGCCGTCGCGCAATGATGTATGGCGCCGAAAAAGCCCGCATTGCAGACTGCCGTGAACTGTTGGTTCATGAGGGTCTCGTTGCATTAATGTGTGGCGCATTCCATATTGAGAGCGCAGGCAAGCGATACTTCAATACAACCCCGTTGGGACGTGCTGTCACTGGGACTGTCCTTGTGCAAACCATGAAAGAAGACGGCGTTGATATTTGGGGGGATGGCTCTACCTACAAAGGGAATGACATCGAGCGCTTCTACCGCTATGGGTTGATGGCAAACAAGCACTTGCGTGTTTATAAGCCGTGGCTCGACCCGCACTTTGTGGCTGAACTTGGCGGTCGTGATGAAATGAGTCAGTTTTTGCTCGATCACGAGTTTGAATATCGCGCGAGTAAAGAAAAAGCATATTCAACAGATGCCAACATTTGGGGTGCAACCCACGAGGCCAAAGATCTTGAATTCCTCAACAATGCCATGAGCATTGTGCAGCCAATTATGGGTGTGAAATTCTGGGATCCAGACGTAAAGATCAAGCCAGAGGAAGTCAGTATTACATTTGAAGATGGTATGCCGATTGAATTGAATGGCAAGACCTTCGAAAATCACGTTGCGTTGGTTGAAGAGGCCAATGCTATTGGCGGCCGCCATGGGCTTGGCATGTGTGATCAAATTGAAAATCGCATTATTGAAGCCAAAAGCCGTGGGATTTACGAAGCGCCGGGGATGGCTCTACTTCATCTTGGGTATGAGCGCTTGATGTGTGGCATTCACAACGAAGCCACTATCGATAACTACCGTGTCCTTGGGCGGCGCTTAGGCCGCATGATGTATGAAGGCCGCTGGTTTGACCCACAAAGTCTAATGTTGCGTGACAGCCTGCAAAAGTGGGTGGGTAAGGCAATTACCGGCACTGTGACCGTTGAACTGCGTCGTGGTGATGATTACACCATCATGAATACGGAAAGTCCAAATCTCACCTATCATCCAGAAAGGTTGTCAATGGAAAAAGTTGAAGATGAAGCGTTCAGTCCAATTGACCGGATTGGGCAACTCACCATGCGCAACTTGGATATTGCTGATTCACGCGACAAGCTAGGTTTGTATCAAAATATTGGCGTCTTGCCACAAGGTAGCGGCTTACAAGCGATTGCTGCTGCCAATGAAGAAGAGTAGCGCGTTAGACATTTGAAAGGGGCACCTAAGCAGTGCCCCTTTTGTGTTAAGGGCTCGTAGACGGTAATGGTAGTGACATGACACGACCATTCCAACACCACTAAAACCAAGTAAAATAAAGCAAACTTTTATACACTATAAATCCACATGACTGAAGAAAAAATAATTTACACTAAAACTGATGAAGCTCCGGCACTTGCAACGTATTCGTTCTTGCCGATCATCAAAACCTTTACAGATGCTGCTGGCATTGAAGTTGAGCTTGCTGACATCTCGTTGGCAGGGCGCATTATTGCCAATTTCCCAGACAATCTCACCGATGTTCAAAAGCAACCTGATGCGCTTGCTGAACTTGGTGCGTTGACTCAATTCCGCAGTGCGAACATCATCAAGCTGCCGAATATTAGCGCGTCAATTCCTCAACTGAAGGCCGCAATTGCTGAGTTGCAAGGCAAAGGCTACAACCTGCCAGATTACCCTGAAGATCCACAAACTGATGCTGAAGCTGACATCAAGAAACGCTATGCCAAGGTGTTGGGGAGTGCGGTAAACCCAGTCTTGCGTGAAGGGAATTCTGACCGCCGCGCACCGGCTGCAGTCAAGACATTTGCGAAAAACAATCCGCATCGCATGGGCAAGTGGTCAGCCGACTCTGGCTCACACGTTGCCTCCATGACCAGCGGCGATTTCTACGAAAGTGAATTGTCCGTCACTATGCCTGCTGCCGATACTATTCGCATTGAACATGTTGATGCAGATGGTAATGTCACGGTGATGAAGTCAGACTTTTCTGTTGAAGAAGGCGAAGTCATCGACTCAAGCCGCATGCGCGCTGCTGACTTGCGTGATTTCTTAGCGCGTGAAATTGACGACGCTAAAGACAAAGGTCTGCTGCTTTCAGTTCACTTGAAAGCAACCATGATGAAAGTCTCTGATCCAATTTTGTTTGGGCATGCAGTGTCTGTCTTCTTTGCATCTGTCTTTGAAAAGCATGCTGCCACCTTCGATGAATTGGGCGTGAATCCTAACTTTGGTCTAGGTGATCTGTACGCCAAACTTGAGTCATTGCCATCCGAAAAGAAAGCTGAAATTGAAGCGGACATGGCTGCTGCTTATGATGCCCGTCCAGCGCTTTCAATGGTGAACTCAGACAAAGGGATCACCAACTTGCACGTACCAAGTGATGTCATCATTGACGCATCGATGCCAGCTTGTATCCGTTCTTCAGGGCAAATGTGGAATAGCGCTGGTGAATTGCAAGACACGAAGGCAATCATTCCAGATCGCTCTTACTCGCAAATGTATCAAGCTGTATTTGCGAACTGTAAAGAACACGGCGCATTTGACCCAACCACAATGGGAACTGTCCCGAATGTGGGCCTAATGGCTAAGAAAGCCGAAGAATATGGCTCACACGACAAAACGTTTGAAGCAGCGACGGCTGGCACTATGCGCGTTGTCAACTCAGCTGGTGAAGTGCTAATGTCACATGATGTTGCACCTGGCGATGTATGGCGCGCCTGCCAAACCAAAGACGCGCCCATTCGCGACTGGGTCAAACTGGCGGTCACCCGTGCTAAAGCAACT
This sequence comes from Anaerolineales bacterium, assembly GCA_020630805.1. Classification (GTDB taxonomy): domain Bacteria; phylum Chloroflexota; class Anaerolineae; order Anaerolineales; family UBA6668; genus JAHDIM01. The sequence goes on along the minus strand of JAHDIM010000013.1, from coordinate 9,883 downwards.
GGTTGGCCAGCCATCTTCTGGCTAGATTCAAATCGCGGCCACGACACGCAATTGATCAAGAAGGTCAATCAATATCTGCAAAATCATGATACCGATGGTTTGGAAATCAAGATTATGGACCCTGTGTCGGCGATCAATTTCTCGATGGATCGCATGCGAGCTGGCGATAACACTATCTCAGTGACTGGTAACGTGTTACGTGACTACTTGACTGACTTGTTCCCAATTCTGGAGCTTGGGACAAGCGCCAAAATGTTGTCAATTGTGCCGCTGATGAAGGGTGGCGGTTTGTTTGAAACCGGCGCTGGCGGGTCCGCACCAAAGCATGTGCAACAGTTTGAAGCTGAAAACCACTTGCGCTGGGATTCACTGGGTGAATTCTTAGCATTGGCGGTTTCCCTCGATCATCTTGGTGAAACCTTTGATAATGCGACAGCAAAAGTATTGGGTGCGACATTAGATGAAGCCACTACGCAATACTTGCTAAACCGTAAGTCACCAAGCCGCAAAGTCAATGAACTTGACAACCGTGGCAGTCATTTCTACTTAGGCATGTACTGGGCGCAAGCGGTTGCAGCGCAGAGTGACAATGCAGAACTGGCTGCGAAATTTGCCCCATTGGCAGAAACGCTGGCTGCAAACGAAGACAAGATTGTGGCAGAACTGAATGCTGTCCAAGGTGAAGCGATGGATGTCGGCGGTTACTTCCAACCAAACGACGAGCTTGCCTCAGCGGCAATGCGCCCAAGTGCAACGTTGAATGCAGCGTTGGCAAGCGTTGAATAGTTAGCAAGCGATACGCTTATTTGATAATGAAACGGGATCCATAGTGATCCCGTTTTGTCTTAACATCAATGTTGCTAAGTGTGTCGCAACAAAAACTCAGAAACAAATACGACGTTTGTTTGCGAAACCTTCAGGAAAAACCAGATTTACCTTCAAGTTTATTTTCTAGGTACCCTACAGTTTCACTGAGCAGCTCGTCGTAATACGAGTAAATTCGTAGTTTGATGAAAAGTGTAGGGTAGCTAATTTATTTTTGAAATTTTTCTGGTTTTACATAAGTCATGGCACGGCTGTACCTATCTTGAAAAGCAAGATAGTCATTGTGTAAATTGTGGCTTATATTGAAGACATCATTACATGGAGGACTGCTATGACGTTAGAAAATTGGTCTCGATATAACTATCCAACTGCAAGCGATAACGTGCTGAAAACTATCGGTGCGAAGTTGCTGGGAAGCTACAACTTCTTTTCTCCAATGCCATCGCCAGATGGTACGCCTGCATTGCGCAGGTTAGTGAATCAAGATCTCCAATCAGTACGAAGTACGTTGGTTGCGTTATTGACTGAAAAAGAAATTGAGTATGGTCAGAAACGTGATGGCGATGGCAACATTGCATTTGATTTACCGGCGCAAGGAAATCTCAGAGTGACGTTGTGGGAATATGACCCCGCGATTGGCGCAGTGAGAAATATGGCGGGTGTTCCGCTCGCTGGCTCGGACTTCACTGCAACAATTGTAGTTTTGCACCGACTCACAACGGATGTTACCCACTTCGCTGAAACACTTGCTGCTGATATTGACGTGTTATTTGCGTAGTCCTGGAGACGGGAATTCAGCACTCCCAATTTCCGATCCAGTGCGGATGAGATGTGGCTTTGAGGGAGTGGCATGCGGCGTGTGAATAGTAATTAGACATCCGAGTAGTGACATGATGCATCATGTCACTCTCGGATCTCGCTTTATATAATGCCAAGGAACTCCAACAGGCTAATGAGTTGGGCAACTAAAGCGTTCGGTGTAGCTACATCAGTTTCAATTATTAAAGGTAATCCAAGTTGCTCTTCGACACCTGTTGCTAAGCTGACTGGGCGTTACGGCAGCCCATCGCTTGCGCGGCGGTAGTTGGACATGCCGTTGACGACGATGACGTCTGCTTGTGGCGCTGTTCGGCACAATATTGCATCGACTTTTCCTATGCTGCAGAACGTTTATCCGCATCCCAAACCAAGCGGTAAGCCTCGCGCACTTCCTGACGATAGCGAGCCCATGTAAATTGTTGAGCATGTTCATAGGCTTGGTCTGCGTATTGTTGGCGCAAGTCCGGATTTTCATACAGTTGGGTGAGGGCTTCTGCAATGGCGTCTGGGTCGCGAATCGGAAGCACAAACCCATGTTTTTTGTCTTCAAAAGGAGCGCCTACATTTTCAGTGATGATGACTGGCAAACCACAAGCCGCGGCTTCAAGAATCACCATCCCAAAGCCTTCATCGATAGACGGCAGTGCAAATACGCTGGATTGATGATAGTAATCTTGGAGTTCTTTTTGCGGGACAAAACGCTTATGTTTGAACATTCCTGAATACTTTTCCAGTGTTGGCAAAATGTCAGGCTGTGGATCGCCGACGAACAGCAATTCTGAATTTGGGATGTTGGCACGCTTGAAACCTTCGAGTAAATAATGCGTACCCTTACGCAAGCACAATATCCCTGCCGCCACAACACGAAACACATTATCTGTTTTCTCTCCGCGCTGAAAGCGGGTAGGGTCAAACCCCAGTGTTGTTCTTAGTAGTTTCTCTTTAGGAACACCTGCACTTAGGAATGACCGTTCAACATATCCAGAACAGACCATAATGTAGTCAGACACGTCATATTCTGCTAGATGACGTGCAACCAATTCTTTGTATACAGTTGGATATTCTTGTCCGTGGTTAGCGTACTCAGTGGCAATGAGTTCGTGTTGCTCTGTGGGGTAAGCACTTGAACGCTCACAGATGGTCAAAATACCGCGGGACTTAGCTGCTTCCGCAGCAACCAGCCCCTGATGATTGAAAAAATGAAAAATATCGGCGTGATGTAGATAGCGACTTGAGAGACGATCGTGCAAGCCATCTCCTAAGCGATATGCCTGTGCCAGAATAGTTGGGGATGACGCATACTGCGCTGCGAAATTGATGGCTGCAGGTAAGCGCTGATGGATTACCTTGTCTGCAGGAATGCCATCTGTGCGCGTTCCAATAGCGGCATATATAAACTTCGCAAGGTGGTCGCCTTCTAGTGCGGCAAGTGCTAAAGGATGCGCATGGAAGACGCCTGCAGAAGAGATGACAACTCGAGGGCGTGACATGAAAGTGTGGGTAGTATTTAGTCGTCTAGGTAGTGACATCGTGCTACATGACACTACCTAGATATCAGCTCATATAATGCCGCGAGACTCCAACAAGCTAATGAGTTGGGCAACTAAAGCGTCCGGTGTAGCTACATCAGTTTCAATTACTAATTCTGGATTTTCAGGCGCTTCATATGGCGCAGAAATCCCCGTGAAATTCTTGATTTCCCCACTTAACGCTTTGGCATATAGACCTTTGGGATCTCTGCGTTTCAACACGTCTAGGTCACACTTGGCATAAATTTCCAAGAACTGTCCTTCCGGCACAATGCTCCGTGCGAAGTCGCGGTCACGTTGGTATGGCGAAATAAAACTACATAGCACTATGTTGCCGTGTGAGTAGCCCAACGCTGCGACTTCAGAAACCCGTCGAATGTTTTCGGCACGGTCTTCTGGAGCAAAGCCAAGGTCACCATTCAATCCATGACGCAGATTGTCACCGTCCAAGAACATTGTGTGGACTTTGCGTTCGTAAAGCTTGCGTTCGAGCAGCTTGGCGACGGTTGATTTCCCAGAACCAGACAGTCCTGTAAACCATAAGACTGCACCTTTATGTCCATTTAGGGCTTCGCGTTCTGAAACTGATAGTGCGCCCGCTTCCCAAACAACGTTTGCAGAGCGTTTGCGGTGTGATGCTGTAATCGCGTTTTTGTCGGCCTCACCATCTAGTAGGTCATCTACATCACGGGACTCACCACGGATCATCCCCGCTGCAACAGTATTGTTAGTTGCTGGGTCGATCAGGATGAAGCTGCCAGTGTTGCGGTTTGCATTGTAACGATCGTAGAACAAAGGCCGAGTCGTGGTGAGTTGCACGCGCCCAATTTCATTCAGTTTGAGGACGTCGGCATCCGTGCGGCGCAACGTGTCAACATCAATCTTGTAAGTAAGCTCGGTGACCATTGCACGAACTAAGCGCGTTGTGTGTTGCAATTGATACGTCTTACTGGGATCAAATGCGTCTTCACTCATCCAACAGATCGTAGTATCGATCTCATTACTTTTTTGTGGCAGGTTGCCAGTGCGGACAATCATGTCGCCTCGGCTAATGTCAATTTCATCTGCAAGCGTGATGACTACTGAATCTCCTGCGACAGCTTCTTCTAAATTGCCATTGGCGGTGACAACTTCTTTGATGGTGCTCTCTAGACCGCTTGGGAATACCGCAACTTCATCTCCAGGTCGGACGCGCCCTGACGCTAACTGACCTGCGTAACCACGGAAGTCCTGATTTGGTCGCAGGACATATTGCACTGGAAATCTAAAATCGGTCTGATTACGACTCGCCCCAACGTTGACATGCTCAAGATGATGCAGCAATGTTGGCCCTTCATACCAAGGTGTTTTGGGACTTGGATCTACAACGTTATCGCCCTCCAAGGCTGAAACCGGAATAAAGGTGACGTTCTTCGCGTTGAGCTTCGAGACAAAGTCACTATAGTCACGGACGATGTTGCGATACACGGTTTCATCGTAGTCAACTAAGTCCATCTTGTTGATGGCAACCACAATATGCGGAATTTGTAGCAAAGTGGCAATAAAGCCATGGCGCTTTGACTGTGTCAACACGCCTTTTCGGGCATCAATGAGAACAATCGCAAGTTCGGCTGTTGACGCTCCCGTAACCATGTTACGCGTGTATTGAATATGACCTGGCGTGTCCGCAATAATGAATTTGCGACGCGGGGTTGCGAAGTAACGATAGGCCACATCAATGGTGATCTTTTGCTCGCGTTCAGCCCGTAAGCCGTCGGTAAATAGCGCTAAATCGACATATTCATCGCCGCGCTTTTCGCTGACGGCTTCAATTTGTTGGATCTGGTCTTCAAATAACGACTTCGTGTCGTACAGCAAGCGGCCAATGAGGGTGCTTTTGCCATCATCAACACTGCCGGCTGTGGTAAATCTAAGTAGTTCAATTGTCATGGCGGTCTCCTAGAAATACCCTTGCTTCTTGCGGTCTTCCATTGCTGCTTCTGAACGTTGATCATCTGCGCGAGCACCGCGCTCAGTGACGCGAGCTGAGGCAACTTCGTCGACAATATCTGCAATCGTAGCTGCTGGTGATTCGACCGCGCCAGTACAGGTCATATCGCCGATGGTGCGGAATCGGACGGTGCGCGTTTCAATGACTTCATCTTCAACGGGATAGACGACATCGGAAGCTGCTAGTAAAACGCCATCGCGATTGATAACTTCGCGCTGATGTGAGAAATACAAGCTTGGCAGTTGAATGCCTTCTTGCTGCACATACATCCACACATCTAGCTCAGTCCAGTTGCTAATTGGGAAGACGCGGAAGCTTTCTTTGGGCTTCTTTTGACCGTTGTAGAGTGACCACAGCTCGGGTCGCTGATTCTTTGGATCCCATTGTCCAAATGCATCACGGTGTGAGAAGAAACGTTCTTTGGCCCGGGCTTTTTCTTCGTCCCGTCGTGCGCCGCCAAGTGCGGCTTCAAATTTGAACTCAGTGAGGGCATCCAACAAGGTGACGGTTTGTAAGCCGTTTCGACTGGCGTAAGGCCCAGTTTCTTCGATGACACGACCTTGATCGATACTGTCTTGCACGTACCGTACAATCAACTTGGCATCAATCTTTTCAATGTATTTATCACGGAAGGTGATAGTTTCATCGAAGTTGTGGCCGGTGTCTACATGTAGCAGTGGAAACGGAATTTTGGCTGGAAAAAACGCCTTGTAGGCTAGGTGCGCCATCACAATGGAGTCTTTTCCGCCTGAAAAAAGCAGAACCGGATTTTCAAACTGGGCGGCTACCTCACGCATTACGTAGATGGCTTCAGCTTCTAGTTGCTTGAGGTGCGATTGTAAATAGGATTTCATTTTTATGATTTCAGGGGAGTGACATGACGTGTCATGTCACTCCCCTGAATAATAGTTATGTTTGAGTCTGATAGACGCGCGGAATTATATAAGCTAATGCTATTTCGTTAGCCGATGTTTGTACAGCGCCTCGTAGTGTGGCAGCACAATGTCATAAATTTCTTTGACCTTGTCTGGTGCATCTTCCAGCTCAACATATTTACGCACTTGCGGCTTGAGGCCGTCCGAGTTCCGCAAATTGGCATGGAATGAGCCGCCATCCCACCAACTTACTTCATCGCGTGGACCAGGTTCCCAACTGAGTGCTTCTTCAATAAATGGGATACCAACAGCGTTGCAGTAGAGTTCGACCATTGTGTACGGATCTTCCAATAAATCGTCACTATCAATGACGGGAGGGGCTTCACCGTACATGTCGCATAGCTTGTCAAAAAGCTGGCGTTGTTCAATGAAGCCAGTTTCGATTAGATGAAAGTCTGGCCATTTGTTGAACATTGAAGTAATGGTCTTCGCAGGATCTCGAATGAGAAAGCTGTGATTGAAATGGCGTAGCATGTCCTCAGTCCACATATGCGCAATGTAATGTGGGAACTCTTTTGAAAAAACGGGACCCTCCATTGCCATTGTCTGTAGCTTTTTCCATACACTTTCCAAGGTGAGGCCCTGTGTGCGCACACTGTCTGCGGTGACCCGCGGCCAAAGTGGCTCTTCCCCTTGATACCATGCTTCACCAAATGGCTCATGTAAACATTCCATGTCGCCGCGCTGGCGCATCATCCATTCAAATGCGGTTGATGTTGAACGGGGGACAGCCCATAAAGCAAGAATTTTGTGCATCGCTTAAGCCTCCAATGTGTTCATCAATCGACCCCAATCGCCAGTTGGCGCAATACCTAGGGATTTGTAAATGCGCCAATAAAGCGCGTTGCAAGACGCAACGACAGGTAGTCCAAGTTGCTCTTCGACACCTGCTGCTAAGCTGACTGGACGTTGCGGTAGTCCATCGCTTGCGCGGCGGTAGTTGGACATGCCGTTGACGACGATGGCGTCTGCTTGTGGCGCTTGTTCGGCACAATATTGCATCGACTTTTCGAACAAATCGCCTGGGAACACCCAAGTTTGTTCATTGACCTCTTCTTGTGTGGCATACCAACCTTGGTCGTGAAAGTTACCAACATAGAGTAGATCGAAACCGGCTTCGCGTAGGAAGCGGGCAATCCCGTCGCGCCAGTCTGGCCAATAATAGACTGAATTTAGCGCGATTTTTTCTACTCCTAGCTCGCGCAGCCCTTCAACGAGACAATAGCCAGCCATGTGAAAGTGGGTTTCATACATATCTGTGATGCGATCACAGTAGTCTTTGATTTCATCAGGCGTGGTACCGTTGCAGTGCACCCAATTTGTGCCAACTTGACCGACAGCATCTGCTCCGTTGTTGGCAAAGCAATGCACAACTTCTTCCAATAAGTGGAAGTTTTTGACACGTTGGGTCAATTCATGGGCGTAGTTTTCAACGTGTAGCATCCGACCATGGACGCCAACGGAGTCAGGTGACATTTTGAGAAAGTCAGTTGGTGCACCATCGAAGTCGTGCGGTGGGGCGGTAAAGCCAACCTGATGTGGGAAGAGCTTGTTCTTCGCTTGCTTCCAACGGGCAGGTTTTTCATATTCCTGCATGTGAATGTCAATTTTCATCCTTTTGTCTCCTTAGTGTGTTCAAGGGTGAGCGTGATCCTTAGCGAGGATAGAGAGGAATGCGGATAGACAGAATTTTTTCACACGGATGGGAAGATGACACGGTTTTTTGTCCTTAGCTATCCGTGTCATCTTCCGTATCCGTGTATTGAATCTATCTGCGTTCTTCCTTGTGCGCGTTTTTATTTTCAATCTGCTTTTGATTTTGTGTCCTTTGGTGCGAGCCGATGGAGTTGTTTACTACAGCGGTTTGCATAGTCCCGAATGAGTGTGTTGATGTTTTCAATTTGCCCTGTGGCGGGAAACCGAAAACTTGGTCCAAAAATGGCGATGGCTGCCACAAGCGTATCTTGTTGGTCAAATACTGGGGCGGCGACAGCGCTGATACCTTCAGTGAATTCGTCTGTGATCCATGACACGCCTTCCATGTGTATGGCGCGAAAGCTGTTGCGGATTGCATTTGGGTCAACGACGGTGTTGTCGGTGTAACGCGCGAGCGGTTGACGCAAATAATGATCTTGTTCTTCTCTAGTGCGGTGTGCTAGAAAGAGCTTCCCCGGCGCAACGGAATGCAATGTAAATCGGGTTCCGGTCCAGTCACGGACTTGGACGGCATTGTCTGGGGAGACTTGATCGATGTAGCGGACTTGATCTGATTCGGGAATTGAGAGTCCTGTGGCTTCACCGCAGTCGCGGCTCATCAATTCTAGAAAAGGTCGGATGGTTGTAATGAGGGTTTGCGTATTGGTTGGGGCGAAGAAGCGCTGTGTAAAGCGCGGGTCGATTTGTACGCTAACCTGATCGGCGGCTCGTCGAACGGCACCGGCATCCATGAGCGTCATGACTTGGCGGGAGACCGTACTTTTATGCAAGCCAGAAAGGCGAGTCAAGCTCCCGATGCTGATTCCAGCGGGGTGTTCTCCGATAAGAGTGAGTAATTCAATTGCGCGGCTAACAGATTGAATTCGATTGTCTCGCATTATGCAACAGTCTCGGATAGCGGGTCGATTAGCGTTGATTTTGACATATTCTGTTCTAGTGAACAAGGGAAATCGGCGAATCGTTATAATTTTCGGTAGTTCGATAGTTGGTATCCCCACATTCGTGAGGACAAGAGTTTGCTGGTCGGTTAGTGTGTATCGCTGCTAGCCTGAGGCACAGCAACAACGTCTACTATCAGCAACCAGCTAACACACGATCAAACCAACAAACTACCACCATGCAAGATCCTACTTATTGGAAGAATAATGGTATTCGCATTGTCAAACGCGACCAAATGGATACCAATACGCCGCAAACTGAAGGAATGTCACGCGCCGCTGCCATTACGCATGCCACCGCTGGTGCGCAGAAGCTTTGGGCCGGAACCGTCCATATTCGCCCCGATGTGAAAACGGGTGCGCACCATCACGGCGAGTTGGAGAGCGTGATCTACGTCATCAAAGGCCGTGCCCGGATGCGGTGGGGTGAAGAACTCGAATATACAGCTGAAGCAGGTCCCGGTGACTTCATCTTTGTGCCACCGTTCGTGCCGCATCAAGAAATCAATGCCAATCCAGATGAAGTCTTGGAATGTGTCTTGGTCCGCAGCGGCCAAGATCCGGTCGTTGTGAACCTAGACATTCCCATGGTGGATGACCCTGAAACTGTCAATTGGGACTTTGAGGATGGGTTTCATCAAGAGCGGGATTGTTAATAATGCGTGATTCGTAATGCGTAACATTGGTTACACCATGTGATTTCTGGATGCCGCTGTTTTTTCTAACGTAAAGACTGCACAGCCCGGATCCCCTTACGCATTACACCTTACGAATTAGCCACCATGCACTACGACCTCATCATCATCGGCTGCGGCGCAATGGGCGCTGCGACCTTATATCAGGCGGCAAAGCGGGGCGCAAACGTACTGGGAATTGATCAGTACGATCCGCCACATACGCTTGGTTCCACGCACGGCGAGACGCGAATTACGCGGCTGGCAGTCGGCGAGGGGCCGCAGTATTTTCCATTGGTCAAGCGCTCGCATGAGATCTGGGAAGAGATCGCGGCGCAGACGGGCCAACAACTGTTGTATCTGAGTGGGCTGCTGATAATCGCACCGCAGGAAGGCGGTGGCGTTGGACACTTTGGTGACTTTGTCACGTTGTCGGCAGAAATTGCGGCCAAGTATG
>JAHDIM010000224.1:1260-6403 GCA_020630805.1 Anaerolineales bacterium | reverse complement strand
CAGCCATCAGCCATCAGCCATCAGCCATCAGCCATCAGCCATCAGCCATCAGCCACTCTACTGCCAAGCCGTCAAAAATTTATCCACAGCGGCGTCAATCGTAATGTCACCAGCTTTGATGGCTTCATCGTAAAAGTAGCTGAACGGGGCGAGCAATGACACGGCAATGGTCAATTCATGCAAGATGATGCGTGCCAGCGGACCTGCCTCCGCCATAAAGCCACTGTCGATGAAGTCTTGTCTGGCCTTTTTGCGATCATAGAATACGCGTTGGATCTCGGCATGGACAGTACCATTGCTTACTGTCAGCCGACCATAACTGCTGCCAGGATGTCCGTCAAAAGGTAGACCCACTGAACCAACGTTCATCAGTAGCGAGTCTTCGATGTTGCGAATAAACGGGCGATGCGTATGCGCGACTGCCATTACAGGTGACAAAGGCTGCAGCGGCTCAGTGATTTCAGGGTTGCTCATCCACGGATATAGCCCATGCCGATTGCCTTTCATGGAAGCATGCACAACGCGTAAGGTCTGGCCGTTCGGAAGGGCTAAACTTTGCTCAAATGGCCAATCTTCAAAGATGCGCCAATCGTCCCCAAGCTGTTTGTAAGTCCAGTAGCCACTGCGGTAAATTTCGAACTGAATGCCGTCGCGGGCTGCACCTGGTGCACCGTGGGCCATGACATATTCTTCATGATTGCCACGCACAATCAGCCAGTTGTCTTCGCGTTGTTTCTGTAGCGCGAGTGCCAAACACTCCGGTGAACGCGGCCCACGATTGACAATATCGCCAGCAATAATGACTTGGTCTGGCTGCCATTTTTCAACATCGGCAAGCACAGCTTCAAACGCCCGAATATTGGCGTGAATATCGGAAAGGATGGCAATTTTCATTGTTTAGATTATGGCACTACTTGAGCCAAAGGACGAATCAGGTTCCTCTAAGGCGCTCACTTCGTTATCTGTTTCTAAGGAATAGCGACAATCCCTTCTAAGTCTGACCAGATTTTGTGGAGTTCTTCAATTTCTTCTGTGACCAAGTCCAGCGCATAAATATGCGTGAATTCATTGCGACGCGACAGAAAGATAAACCGTTGATTATGTTCATCCCAAGTAATGTCACTCGCGTCAGGAATGTGCTCAAAGCGTTGTAGAACCTGACAGTTGAAATCTTCCAAACAGTCGCTATAAGTGTCAATAATCAACAACTCTTGGGCGAGGTCATTGACCAGAATGCTGGTGGTCGGTTGGCGAATAAAGATGCCTTCAATGTCGGCATAGCGCGACTCGATTGCATCTAATGGATAGACAGCCCGCGCCGGTGCATTGGTCGCGAGTAGCGTTGCCATGTCATATTCATAGAGCTGGTGCTGACTGGTTGCCATGACCCACAGCGTGCCAGCCTGATACTGCAATGCGGCAATATCGGTCTGAATTTGGGGCAAATTGCGGGTGAAATGGAGTTTTACAGCGCCGTTGTTTTGCCACTCAAAGAAGTAGAGTAACCCCTTCGCTTCAATACTAACGATGATATAGCCTTTGCCTTCCACTGGAGGGAGATCAAACGTCTTTGCATCTGCATTTGGCAGAAATGCAATTCCTTCCGGGCCTTTGTTAGCAAAGTCTTGAATGGGTAAACGTGCGGAGCGGAGCGTCTGCTGATTTTTCGGTAGCGTTGGATCAAATTCAATGATGGCAGGTGGCCGTTCGGACAGCAGAATAAACCGCGATGGCTGAGTGGGGGCGACAGAAGAAAAGCTGGTCAGTCCAAGGGAGCAGCAGATTGCGACGAGTAATCCATGCCGTGCGAAGCAGCCGAGCATAACTCGCTTACGAAACGCGTTCCTGACGACCTTCGGTCGCCTTAAGGAACGTTTCTCGTCGATAAGCTATCCATTTGGCGACACACATAAATCAACCGCAGCCGATGCAAGTCTTCATAGCTGACTTCACTGTTGAGCGCCTGAAATATTGGGCCGAGCCGTTCAGATCCTTCTACATCAAACGCGTCAAATACGACTTGCTGAATAACCTCTGGCAAGGTGCATAAGGTTTCAACCATTGCCAACGGATAGTCGCCTCCGGCTTGTAAATATTTGACTAAATATCCAATGGCTGTCGATTCTTTGATCTGATATTCCGCAACAAGCTCAGGCAACGTTTGTCCATTTTTGAAAGCTTCACCAACGACTTCAAAGCGCTTTTTCTGCGGGCTGTGTGCGGGGGCGGATGCTTGTCGCTGTTGACGCGCAGTTGTCTTGTCTGCTAAATTGCGTGGTTCACAATAGTCACGAATACGCTGAATAAAGTCTGCTCCAAAGCTTTCTAATTTCTTCTGGCCAACACCGTTGATGCTCAGTAGACCAGCTTCAGACTGTGGATATAAGGTTGCCATTTCAGCTAGGGACTTATCGCTGAAGATGACGTAAGGCGGCACTTTGAGACCATCTGCAATCTGTTTACGATATTGACGCAGGTCTTGGAATAAGTCCTCGTCATAGTTCATATCAATGCCTTTAGCTTGCTTCGCCGCTGGCGCAATGTCCATCCGCGCTTCGACTTTGAGACCACTTTTCAACACTTGCATCGCTTTGTCTGTCAGGGCAATGCCGCCAAATTCGTTGCGTTCTAGTAAGCCTTGCTGCTGAAACTGATTGGCTAAGTGTTGCCACTGGTTTCGGGCGTAATCCTTGCCAATGCCATAGGTCGAAAGTTGATCGTGCTGATTTTGTAGAACTTTCTGCTGCTTGCTCCCAAGTAAGACATCAATCACATAGCCCGCTCCAAAGCGCTGCCCAGTGCGGTAGACACAGGACAGAAATTTCTGTGCTGCCACAGTGACATCTTCTTTGGGTTTTGTGCCAGTGCAGTTGTCACATTGACCGCAATTGTCAGCGTCGTAGGTTTCCCCGAGGTATGCCAGTAGCGGTTTACGCCGACAGTCTCCGCTTTCAGCAAAGCGGAGTAATTGCCGGAGTTGAGCTTCCGCGACTTGCTGTTCATGCGGATCTGGTTTCTGACTGATGAAGTGGCGCTGTTTAGCACTGTCACTGTAGCTAAATAGCAGCACGCACGTTGCTGGCAACCCATCGCGGCCAGCGCGGCCCACTTGCTGATAGTAACTTTCGATGTTCTTGGGCAGATCGTGATGAATCACCCAGCGAATATCTGGCTTGTTGATGCCCATTCCAAACGCCACAGTTGCGACCATGATCTGTACATCGTCACGAATAAAGCGCTCTTGGTTGGTGCGGCGGACATCATCTGTCAATCCTGCATGATACGGCAGCGCAGCGTAACCTTGGTCTTGCAATGTCTTGGCTAACGTATCGACTTGGGCACGTGAGAAGCAGTAAATAATGCCCGCCTGATCTTTATGCTGCGCCAAGAATTGTGTCACTTGGCGCGTGGATGATTGCTTAGGTTGCACATCCAACATCAGATTGGGGCGATCAAAGCTGGCAACAAACGTTGCGCCTTGGCTAAACCCCAACTGGGTTTGAATGTCTTCGCGAACACGCGGCGTGGCCGTGGCAGTGAGTGCCACACAAACCGCATTTGGGAACCGCTGGCGAACTTCAACTAAGCGGCGGTATTCAGGTCGAAAATCGTGCCCCCAGCTAGAGATACAGTGCGCTTCATCGATGGCGAGACAGCTAACTTTTTGCTGACCGAGCAGCGTCAAGATACGGTCAGTAAATAATGTTTCTGGTGCTAAGTAAAGCAGATCCAATTCATTGCGCACGACTTGGCCAACAATTGCGTCGTAGTCGTCTCGCATCACCATGCTGTTGAGCGTCGCTGCTTTGACGCCTTGGGCATGTAGTTGCCGCACTTGGTCTTGCATCAGCGCAATCAGCGGGGAGACCACGACGGTCAGCCCATCAAACAATAACGCTGGCACTTGGTAGCAGAGGGATTTCCCACCGCCAGTCGGCATAATTACTAATGTGTCGCGTTGTGCCAACAAATTAGTGATGACAGGTTCTTGTAGTGAACGGAATTCGCTGTAGCCAAAAACAGAACGCAGAATAGATTGAGGTGTGGCCATAGAAATGTATCAGTTGCTAGCTTGTGTGATCAGCGTTGACCTTTTAGGACTCGAATAGACGTCGGTATTCGGTCTTGCTGGTTTCAAAACTTATACACGTACTACTGAGTAGTTTTTCGAAACTGCGCCAATTCTATAACGTACTTATAACAGCTATGGCAATAAGACCAGCCGATCCCAAGTGGTCGGATTATTGTTGTCGCGTTGCTTGCGGGTAGAGACGAGTGACTGCGCAGCGACGCTGTCGACAATGTCATTGTCAAACAGTGAAAGTGCAAAGCCTAGCGTTTCATTGGGCTGGGGTGTGCCCCGCAAGATCTCCCACGGCACGGCAATCTCTGCCAAGTATCCACTGCCCGTTGGTTGGAACGCCAGCAAGATGCGCGTATCGAGGCGAGCTTCCACAGCCGGCAAGCGCAAGTAACCTTCTGCTATGCGTGGCTCGATGCTGAAATTGCCGGGAGAAAAGCCAAATTGGAAATCATCACCATCGGCAGTTGGATTGCCTAAATCGCCGTTAAAATCGCGATCCAATAACAACTCAATGGTGTCCCCCAAGAACATGTCGGCACCGCTGGCATGCTGTGACCAAACCTCGTCTTGGACAGAGAGTGCCAAGTATAGATATTTGTCATCGTAAGCAGCAGCCCATTGCGCGCTGGTATCGGCTGCGCCGTTCCAGACGTCACTGCTGGTGACCAACTTGGCCAACGGGTTCGGCAGACCATTCCAGTCTGAGAATTCTGCATCAACGGCAATCGGTTGCTCGACACGGACAGCCGTAAATTGTGCTGGCCCCTCTGTTGGCACAGGTGACGGTGTCACTGGAATTGAGGTCGCGGCTTCGGCTGGGGCAGTCTGTAGCGCAACGGCAGTGAGATCGATTGTTGGCTCTGGAACTGGTGTCACGGTTGGCGTTGGAATTGGCAGTGAGAACGTGATCGGATGTAAACACGGTTGATAGCGGTTGCCAACAATGATTTCATAATCGACATCTGAGCGTTCACCGTAGGCTTCAGTCACTTGCACAGAGCCTAGACTGAAGACACGTTTTAGGCGCGTCACGTCAGCAGCAGACGACGTCTCACTGTA
>JAHDIM010000224.1:0-1160 GCA_020630805.1 Anaerolineales bacterium | reverse complement strand
GAACGGGCATACCACAGGGCCAAGTCACCATCCATATTGACCATGCCTCCCGGCAACACATACTGTTCCCAGTTGGCTTCAACTTGTGGATCAAGGTCTGGGCTAATCAAGCGCCAATCGCGGATCGGACAGCTGACAGGGACAGTCACGCCGCCAAGCGTATCGACCGTGCGTTTGAAGCCGCCAAAGTCGATTTGAGCATGATAATCGATGGGGATGCCAAGGTTATACAGAATGGTCTGTTTGAGCAGTTCGATGCCCCCGGCGGGGTAATTGCCTTGGCCCCACACTGCCGCCGTGTTGATGCGGTTCATGCGCCACGTCGGGATATAGACATACAAATCCCTCGGAATGCTGATCATCGTGACCGTTTGGGTCTCCGTATCAATCGAGGCGACGATCATTACATCGGTGCGAAAACTGGTGGCGTCTAATGAGGTGTCGCGCCCCAGCAGCAAGATGTTGGTGACATTGCGCCCAAGCTGATAGGGCGTAACAGCGGCTGGAATTTCAGTGGGGGGGATATAGCCCTCACCTGGATTGGCAAGATCTAATGTAGCCCGAGGCGGAGGCGGCACAAACGTGCCGTCTTCAGGGCCTTCGTAAGGCGTGATTTCTGGTGACGGTTCAAATTGCGCGCGCGGCGTGGTGGATCGAATTGGGGCGTTGACATCAGCTGTTGCTGCTGGCAGCGGCGTTTTTGTGGCAACGCGGGTAATGACGCTTTCTGCCGTTGGGGTTGGCGTGCGAGTATCGCGGACGACCTGCTCAACAACAGCCACGACTTGGGTCGGCAACACGTCTTCCAACGGATGCGGAATCCCATTCCAGCGCACAGCAAACAGCAGCAGCCAAAGTCCAATCAGGCCAAAGTAGCCCAGCCAATGTCGATTTTCTCGCATGAAGTCACCCAATTGCGTCTAGCGTAACACGATATGCAAAAGTGTAGTTGGGTGAGTGCTCTGCGGGTTTACGGGGAAGTTACGGGAGGGTTACTGAGCAACAAAGATTGTTCATGTAGAGGCGTCCCCGCAGGGGCGACTCGGGCTCCGTGTTTGACAGCCAAGGGTTGGGTTACACACAGAATAATGTGAATACATTCAGGACGTTGTGCTGTTATGTCCTAACCGAGTCGCCCCGTTGGGGACGCCTCTACGGGG
>JAHDIM010000223.1 GCA_020630805.1 Anaerolineales bacterium | reverse complement strand
TAACGGAGCACAAACAAGCTTTTTATCGAAATTTTTTATGGACTAAAGTACAGTGAAGTTGACTGGCATCGCCTTTGAAATCTCTGAAAGTCGAAATTGCCAATAAGCATCTGAATTTTCAGACGTGCCGTACTTATTTATGCTGTTGTTTGTGAAGTTGTAATGGTAACCAAACAGTCTTTATTGAAATATTTTTTCCTTGCCATCGTTTTATTTTGTGGATTTATTTTGATGGGCGGCTTTTTAGTCGTTGGTGGTGTGATGTTAAGCAATGCGCGGAATAGTCAGACACCAACTGCTATTCAAGTTGCTGAGATCAGTGCGGAACCTGTTGCTGCAGCCTTAGCAGTCGCAAATGGCAATGTCATTATTGAAGATGAACGTGAAGACATCATCATCACTGATGTAAAAGGCATTACTGTTGATTCTCCAGAACGCAGCGCCTCATTTGATGTTTCAAATTCAGGCGACAATGGCACCGCTAGCGTCTTCATTGACAGCCAGCCCAATAGTGAAGAAATTCAAATTGAAGCCGGTCGCGGCTCATTTTCTAGCAATAACCCAACAATTGCCTTGCCCGTTTTTTCCGACACGCTCACGGAATCCCAAAACGCAGAACTGAT
This sequence comes from Anaerolineales bacterium, assembly GCA_020630805.1. Classification (GTDB taxonomy): domain Bacteria; phylum Chloroflexota; class Anaerolineae; order Anaerolineales; family UBA6668; genus JAHDIM01. The sequence continues at coordinate 5,806 of JAHDIM010000223.1, read as the reverse complement.
TTCGTTGGCCCAGTCTGCCAGCATTTCCCCACAGACCACGCAACCAGAGCCGACCACGCAACAAGCTGTCGTTAGCCCCGTTATAGAACCGACGCAACAACCCGCGTCTGTTCAGAGTGCAGCCCAACCGACGCCAACGCCTGTTGTGTCAACTGACCTGCCTGCACCAACTGCTGTGGTCATACCGCCCACCCAGTTGCCTGCACCAGCAACACCGACCAACGTGCCAGCGCCCACCATTGCAGCGCCAGCGGTTGTTGAGCGCGCAAACATTAGTGATCAGGCGCAACAATTCTTAGGTAGTATATTTGGCAATGCCCCCGAACCGGCACCACCACCTACCCCAACGCCAATCCCAGCGCAGCCTACGCAAAACAATACAGTCGCAGCACCGCATCCAAGTGGTCTGCCAATTCCGGCGTTGCCGCCAGCGCAGTACTCAGAGATCCCTTACCTGATTATTCCAAGGCTGAATTTACATTTGCCGGTTGGCACAGTTCCAATTCGTGACGGTGTTTGGGACACCAATGATCTAGGAGCCCGCATTGGATTGCTGCCGACAATTGGACAAAAACCGCATGATCAGTACGGAATGGTCATTGGCGGACACGTAACACTGTCAGCAACGCAGGCTGGCCCCTTCTTACAACTGTCCCGCCTAGAAACAGGCGACGTAGCCATCTATCGATGGAAAGGTGTGGACTACATCTACGTCTTGAATAGTGCTGAATCTGTAAATCCATCTGCTGTCGAAAGCCTCTATGTCAAAGATGGCGACAACCTCATCTTGATCACCTGTGGCACATGGGATGCGAATCAACGTGTATTTGCTGAGCGGCTGCTCACAAACTTCAGGCTTGTTTACGAAGGACCCTCATCCTAATTTCTGCAAGCCAGATTGCGCCGCAACACACTCCACACAAGCTCTCATGCGGCTCTAAGTTTTATAACGATGAGCAAACAAACTCCTAACGGATGCTTTATCGACAGATAAAGATGTTCTTGATTAGATATGGTGGGTAGAAGTAGATCATGCGCTCTGCAACTCAAGACGCAGCATTTTTTTACGTATCCACTTATTAGAAAAGCACATTGTTTATGGGTATTCATGGCTTTTCACTTGATGCAATTTTGAAAATTTAGTTGGTAGTTTTGGACGGTATGAGTTGAAACCGCTCCAAGTATTGGGAATATGCAAAATGAGTAAATGGGGACTTCTCTTTACCTCGGGTTCTAGCCGCGCATATACAAAAGCTGTATATGTAGCGCTACTTTTGAGTCTTGCAATGTTCGTAGGCTTTGGCCTTACACGACCTGCGCAAGCAGCAGAATTACGTCAGGCGGACACCACCGCCCCAACCTATGAAGACAGTTGTTTTGCAATTGCAGACGAAGATGAAAACAATGGCTTTTCAGACTCGTTAGTCATGCTGCGCAAAGCAGATGGCGCCACAGAATTCATTGGCGAGACTGGCACAACCGATATTGAAACCATGGCTGTCAAACCGGGCGGCACCACAATTTACGTTGTGAATGGCGGCACATTCGGGTCAGTCGATTACATTGGCACATCGCCGACAGCCGGAGAATTCACGGCAATTGGGCCAATTGGCAGCAGCAGCAATGGGAGCGCCGGTTTCGTCAATTTTGACGATATTGACGCCATGTCGTTTGATATCAAAACGAACCCACCGACGTTGTATGGCGTACAACGCCGCATTGCTGGTCAGCCAGACATCCTCATCAAAATTGATGCCGAAACTGGCGCATTAATTCCAAATAGCTTCTTAGGCGGCACAGTTGATTACGTCGAAATTACTGGCTTCCCCGGTACAGAAGACGATATTGATGATATTGCAGTCAACCCTGTCGATGGCGTCCTGTATGGCGCTGCCAATGAAGGCGGCACCGGCGGAACATTGGTCATCATCAACAAAGACAATGGGAACATTGAGCTTCCAAACGGTAACCCCGGCATTGTCGGCCCTACCTTCTATCAAGGAACAGACATTATTGTTGACGACATTGAAGGGCTAGCGTTCTTCAACGATGGTCAACTCTATGGCAGTACAGGGAACAATGGCCCAGACGATGATGACAAAGACAAACTCTTCCGGATTGATGAAACAACCGGGAACGCGACCCTCATTGGCGATTTTCCAACTAAAGGCCAAGACTACGAAGGCCTAGGCTGTCTGACCGCCCCAGCCTTCCTTGCTATTCAAAAATACACAAGCGGCCCTGGACAGCTTCCACAAGATGCAAACTTGGCACCCGGTGCATACATTGAAGCCGGTGCAGAGGTGATGTGGACATTTATCATCGCCAATACTGCCGGCTCAGAAATTCAAGATATTGTCCTGACCGATGATGTCATTGGCGTCATCAATGACCCAACCGCTAATCCTCCAGTTGCAAACTGTACAGAAGGTGCAATTCCAGATTTGAAATCAGGAGAAGACTTCACTTGTACTGTGAAAGGCACAGCAATTGAAGGGCAATACCAAAATATTGGCACAGCCGATGGTTATGCAGTCATTCCTAACCGCAACCTGACGGCGACTGACCCAAGCTTCTACTTTGGCTATAAAACCGGCATCACGCTTGACGTGACCGTCAACGACGTCCCAGCACCTGAGCCAACCGGGCCAATTGTGCCGGTCGACAGCACAGTCGAATTTGATTACACCGTAACGAACACCAGCAATGTTGACTTGATCGACATTGTGGTCACTGACGATACGCTCGGCACGATTTGTGAAATTGAATTCCTTGCCGTTGGTGAAAGCTTTACGTGTACTGAAACGGCTCCAGCCTCTATTGGACAATACAGCAGTCCAGCCGATGTTGTTGGTGTGCCAGCCGATCAAAATGGCGACCCGATCTTGTCTGATCTCGGTGGCGATCCAATTGATCCAGTGACAGACACCGATATTAGCCACTATTTTGCAGGCACAGCCGGCATAGAAATTGAGAAGTCACCGGATCTCCAAGAGATCCTTGCTGAAAGCGATGTGACCTTTACGATCAAAATCACGAACACGGGTGACCTGCCGTTGACCAATATCAAGGTCACTGACGCTGTAGCACCAATTTGTGATCGCGAGTTTGCGACGCTGGCTGTCGGCGCATCTGAGGAATATACCTGTACCGTCACCGGCGTTGTGAAAGACTTTGTCAACGTTGCCAAGGTGACAGCCGACCCCGAAGAAGGCAATCCGATTGAAGATGAAGACGATGCTGAAGTCAAAATTGTTCGTCCGGGCATCGAAATCGAAAAGACTCCAGATACCCAAGACGTTCTGCCTGAATCGGATGTAACGTTCAATATCAAGGTCACGAACACGGGTGATGTCTTACTGACGGACATTGTTGTGAGCGACCCAATTGCACCAGATTGTGACCGGACGTTTGCAGAACTCGCTCCTGGCGCTTCTGAAGAGTACACCTGTACGATCGAAGGCGTTGTGAAGGACTTTGTAAATGTCGCCACAGTGACCGCGAAAGATCCGTTTGACAATGAAGTCAAAGACGACGACGACGCAACCGTCAATATTATTTCGCTCAGCACGCTTGGTGACTTTGTGTTCGAAGACCTAAACGGCAACGGTATTCAAGATGCAGATGAACCTGGCGTTGCTGGCGTCACTGTCAATCTGCTAGATGGCGACGGTAACAGCTTAGAAAGCACAACAACAGACGAAAATGGGCGCTATCAATTTACCCAATTGACCGAAGGCACTTACATTGTCGAATTTGTTGCGCCTGATGGCTATACCGTGACGGAACAAGACGCTGGTGATGATGACGAAAAAGACAGTGATGCCGCAACAGATACCGGCCGCAGCGCCCCAGTAACGCTTGTAGATGGCGATGACGATCAAACCATTGACGCGGGTCTGTATAAGCTTGCTGCTTTAGGGGATCGTGTTTTTGAAGACACCAACGCAAACGGTGTCCAAGACGATGATGAGTCTGGTGTCAGCGGCATGACCGTGCGCTTGCTTGACGAAGATGGGAATACGTTGGAAGAAACCACCACCGACGAAAACGGTGACTATGGCTTTGACAACCTCCGCCCTGGTCAATATAGCGTTGAATTTGTTGCAACGGAAAGCCAGACCTTCACGCAACAAGACGCTGGCACAGATGACGCAAAAGACAGTGATGCAAATCCTGATACTGGTCGTACTGCACCAATCCAGCTGAACTCTGGTGACAACAACGAAGACATTGACGCAGGTATCTTAGGCGGTGCCTCGCTAGGCGACACGGTATTCGCAGACCGAGACGGCGACGGCATCCAAGATGATGACGAGCCTGGCGTCAGCGGCGTTGTCGTCAACCTGCTCGATGCTGATGGCAATCAATTGCAAACCACAACCACCGATACAAACGGTAACTATGGCTTTGACAGTCTAGACCCTGGTCAATACCGCGTTGAATTTGTGCTGGCCGAAGGTCAATCCTTCACAGATCAAGATCAAGGCGATGACGATGCAAAAGATAGCGATGCTGACCCAACCACAGGCCAAACAGACCTAATTGATCTGGCTGCCGGTGAAAACAACGAAGATGTTGATGCTGGCATTCTGACCGGCGCTTCACTCGGTGACACCGTATTTCTTGACCAAGACGGCGACGGCATCCAAGATGATGACGAGCCAGGTGTTAGCGGGGTTGTCGTCAATCTATTAGATGCTGATGGCAATCAGTTACAGACGACCACAACGGACGACAACGGTGGCTATAAATTCGACAATCTAGCACCGGGGCAATACCGCATTGAGTTTGTCTTGGGCGAAGGCCAATCCTTCACTGATCAAGACCAAGGCGATGATGACACTAAAGATAGCGACGCTGATCCAACGTCCGGCCAGACGGATCTGATCGACCTGAGTGACGGTGAAGATAACGAAGATGTTGACGCCGGTATTCTGGCGGGTGCGTCAATCGGTGACATCGTATTTTCCGATCAAGATGGCGATGGCATCCAAGATGATGATGAACCAGGCGTCAGCGGCATTGTCGTCAATCTATTAGACGCTGATGGCAATCAGTTACAGACCACAACCACCGACGAAAACGGTGCGTACACGTTTGATGATTTAGCCCCTGGTCAATATCGCGTTGAATTTGTTCTCGGTGAAGGCCAATCTTTCACAGATCAAGACCAAGGCGATGATGACACGAAGGACAGTGATGCAGACCAAACAACTGGCCAAACCACTCTAATTGACCTTGCGGCCGGTGAAGACAATGACGACGTGGACGCTGGGATTGTCGAAAAAGCACAGCTTGGCAACTTGGTCTTTGATGACAAAGATGGCGACGGTATCCAAGACGAAGGTGAAGACGGCGTTAGCGGTGTTACAGTCAATCTGTTAGATGAAGACGGCAACACGTTAGAAACCACAACCACCGATGACAACGGTGAATACAACTTCGCCGATCTAGATCCGGGGACTTACATTGTTGAGTTTGTTGCGCCAGATGGAAGCAGCTTCTCACCGCTTGATCAAGGCGATGATGACGCAACCGACAGCGATGCTGCCATCGACACGGGTCGCACGGCACCGATCGAATTGACGTCTGGTGAAAACAATGACACCGTAGATGCTGGTTTATTTACTGGCACCAGTCTAGGTGATCGCGTCTTTGAAGATGCAAACCGCAATGGCATTCAAGATGATGACGAAGAAGGCATTAGTGGCGTAACAGTCAATCTGCTGGATGAAGATGGCAACGTCCTCGACACCACCACGACTGACGAAAACGGCAACTATCGCTTCACAGGGCTTGAACC
>JAHDIM010000222.1 GCA_020630805.1 Anaerolineales bacterium | reverse complement strand
CTTCTGACAGGCGGTCAGCAATTTCTTCCATGGCAACATCGCCAGACTGCATTGGCCCACGCTTGATGCGGTGTGGCAATGCCAGTTCAGCGGCCATCAAAATGTCATGGTGGCTAATGCGGCTGCGGCCATTGAAGGCGGCGTTTGCAAGCGCAGTGCGCAAGATTACCAAGTCACCGCGGTGACCGTCCACGCCCATAGAGGTCGTTAGTGTCGCGATGGTGCGCAGGTCGCCTGTGGTGTAATGCACGTTTGGCAATAATTGCCGTGCTTCTTCAATTTGAGCACCTAAGCTTTCTTCTTCTTCGGCGCAGTCGGCGTAAAACTTGTTTGAGTCTGCTTCAAACAGCAAGTTGCGCTGCATGACAGTGACACGATCTTCGGCGTCTTTCAAGCCAGCAACAGTTGCAGACAGAGCGAAACGGTCTAGCAATTGTGGGCGCAAGTCCCCTTCTTCAGGGTTCATTGTTCCAATAAGAATGAAGCGGGCTGGGTGAGAGAAAGAAATCCCTTCACGTTCGATGACGTTGCGGCCCATTGCAGCCGAGTCAAGCAGCAAGTCCACGACGTGGTCGTCTAGCAAGTTGACTTCATCAATATAGATCATGCCGCGGTTGGCAGCAGCCAGCACGCCTGGGTCAAACTTACGCACACCTTTTTGAATGGCGCTTTCAATGTCCAGTGTCCCCACAACGCGATCTTCCGTTGCACTAACAGGTAGGTCAACAATTGCGATGCGTCGTTTTTCAACTGGCATGTCTGCGCCAGAGGCTTTCTGCTCACGTGCCCAGTCTGACCAGCTATCAGGATTGCTTGGGTCGTCGTTGTAAGGCGACTCTGCGAAGACTTCAATTTCTGGCAGGAGCGCGGCAAGCGCACGACTTGCTGTTGATTTTGCGGTCCCGCGTTCCCCACGGATCAAGACCCCGCCAATGCGAGGATTGATCGCGTTCAAGATCAACGCATGCTTCATGCGGCGCTGACCAACAATCGCTGTAAATGGAAAGACTTTAGCCATGAATGTTTTTCAAACAAACCCTAAATAGGGCATTAATTAAATTAGTGATATGATCGTCTCAGTGGTCGGACCACAAGACTGATCGATTATATCAGCAACTGATTGAAACCACTGTAAAGATGAACGCAAAATTGCGTTGGCAGCGTATTACGGACATTGGGTGTCAAAAGCTCCTCATCAAGGTTTTTTTGTAACCAAATTATGACCAAAATCGGCCAATTCTCTGACTGAAAATGCAAATTTTAGGCAATTTTGCACGAATCTTTTATCGGTGTGAAAAAAGGTTGCGGCTTACTTGATTCGGTCTTATAATCCGCCGCGAATCGTACTTACGGAGCAAAAATTAAAAAAGAACATGTCGTTTGAACAAGACCGCAATGATGATGCGGCAGAATTTGAGAATTGGTTCGAAGGTGTAGACCTCGTTCCAGAAATGCCGTCCCGCGGCGATCTATTAGATGGTGTTGTAGCAGCCATCACCAACAGTGAAGTTCTGGTCTCTATTGGAGCCAAGAGCGAAGGGGTAATTCCCGGCTACGAATTGGACAAACTGGACGACGCAACGCGTGAAGGAATTGTTGAAGGCTCAACAATTCGCGTGTATGTTGTCAATCCAGAAGATAACTCAGGCAATATCGCCCTCTCCATCCTAAAAGCGAAAGAATTTGAAGATTGGGACTACGCAGAAAACCTGTCAAAGACTCAAGAAGTATTCAATGGCGTCGTGACCGGCTACAACAAGGGCGGTCTGATTGTGGAAGTCGGCCAGTTGCGCGGGTTTGTCCCAGCATCTCAAATTAGTGCCGATCGTCGTCGTGAAGTTGGTCAGTCTCCTAATAACAAGTGGGCTGGCATGCAAGGCGATGACATCATGGTTAAGGTCATTGAAGTCGATCGCAGCCGCAACCGTCTGATTTTGTCAGAACGTGCAGCTTCTAAGGAAATCAAAGCCATCAAGCGCCGCGAATTGTTCAGCGTCTTGACCATTGGCGATGTCCGCGAAGGCCGCATTATTTCATTGGCAGACTTCGGTGTGTTTGTAGACATTGGTGGTGCAGACGGTTTGGTTCACCTTTCAGAACTGACTTGGAAGCACATTGACCATCCGAAGGAAATGTTCAAGGTTGGCCAAAAGGTTGAAGTTGAAATTCTCAACATTGACCACGATAAAGGTCGCATTGCATTGTCAATGAAACGCCGTGAAGCAGATCCATGGGATACCGTTGTCACCCGTTACAAGGTTGGTCAATTGGTTCGTGGTCAAATTACCCGCTTGACCAAGTTTGGTGCGTTTGCGCGCATTCTTGGTGACGAAGCTATTGAAGGGTTGGTTCACGTGTCTGAAATTTCAGCTCACAAGCGCATCATGCATCCGAAAGAAATGATTGGCGTTGGCGAGCAACACACCTTGCGTGTGATCAAAATTGACCCAGAATCACGTCGCTTGGGCTTGAGCATCAAAGAAGTTGACTCACCTAAGTACGCTGAAATGGATATGGAATTCTTCATGTCCAGCATGGATGACGGCGGCAGCGACGACGCAGCAGCTGAAGACGGTGGCGAAGCATAAGCTAGCTATCTACAAAACTACGTAAGTCAAACGAGAACGGGCTCCAATTGGAGCCCGTTTTTTTGTTAAGTCACTCAGGCTGTTTAGCCTTAGTTCAGCTATGCATCTTCTAGCAGCGCGTAAGCGCGCACTGGAAATGTTCCAAAGTCTTTGACTTTCACTGGCGCTGCATGGAACCGAAACCCTGTGTCGGGAAGTTGCTCCAAGTTGCACATGTGCTCCACAATTAGAATGTCGGCACCCAGCAAAATTGTGTGAACCGGACGCTCACCGCCAGAAATGTCATCAATATTGAGCGAATCGATGCCAACTAACACTGCACCAGCGGCTTTAAGATACTCAGCAGCGGCAGCAGTTAGAAACGGATGCCCTTCAAAATATTGATCTGTATTCCAGTGCTTTGCCCAGCCCGTGTGAATCAGCACGGCTTTACCATTGAGGTCAATGGTGCCAAACAAGTCTGGTTCAATGCTAGTCTGCCCTGCTGGGACACGAAAAACAATGCCCTCTAAGTGGGCGAGCTGCTCCAGCGCCAGTTCAGACAGATCTTTTCCATCTGCATAGCGATGAAATGGTGAATCTAAGTAGGTGCCACTATTGCCTACCATTTCTATTTTGCCAATGTTGAAGGTGGTTCCTTCAGCATAATGTGACTTGGATTCTTCGCGACTTAAAAAGTCGCAAATGAGCGGTGCAGGCAGGCCTTTGTATGTAATAAGACCGTCTTCTACGGTTTGACTAAGATCGATGAGTTTTGGCATGTGAGACTATTTTCGTGAGTAAGCGCTTGGCGCGAAATTTGTACGTAAGATGTAAATGGAAAGCTTAGCGTATTTGACTAACGAGAAACAAATCTACTTCTTAATCATCCCTCTATCATTCCACTAATATTTAGGTGATATTCTTGGATATAGGTTGGACAAATGCCGCTTTTCGGCAGACTGTTCAGAGTAGACCATCGAGATGGTTTGGTAGAATAAAATCAGGTAGTTACTCAGAAAATCTCTGAGGCCATGGGTGAATTCAAATTTGTAATTTACCCCTCAAATGCAAGGTCACTTGTGTTTGTTAGCACTAACATTAGTGCAACCGTGGAGACACACACACATGAATGAAAACATGCAACGCTTTACGCAACGAGCACGACGCGTACTGAGCATGGCCCAAGAAGAAGCTGCGGGTCTAAACCAAGCTTATATTGGTACAGAACATTTACTGCTTGGTCTCATCCGTGAAGAGGGTGGTGTTGCTGGGCGTGTTTTGCGCGATCTAGGCCTTGGCTATGATCGTGTCCAAAGCATTGTCAAACGCCTCAACTCTGAAAGCACCCGCACCAGTAACGACAAAATTGAGCTCGCCCCGGCTACGAAGCATGTTCTCAAGCTTGCTGTAGATGAAGCGCGTCGGATGAGCCACCACTACATTGGCACTGAGCATTTGTTGCTTGGTCTGGTTCGTCAAAATGAAGGTGTCGCTGTTGATGTGCTGCGTAAGGTTGGCATTTCTCCAGAACAGATCCGTCGTCAAACGCGCCGCGTGCTGCAGGAAAATCCAAGTCAACGGAAATCTAGTAGCCAACAACGCCGCGAACGCAAGAAGCCAGAAAAGAAAAAGGAAAAGCAAACCGCGAATGCAAAGTCACCTTTGGTCGATCAATTAGCAACTGACCTAACGACGTTGGCAGAAGAAGGCAAGCTTGATCCGGTTATTGGGCGTCAAAACGAAATTGAACGCGTGATCCAAATTTTGGCACGCCGCACAAAGAACAACCCTGCTCTCATTGGGGAGCCTGGGGTTGGGAAAACTGCGATTGTTGAAGGGTTAGCCCAACGCATTGTCTCTGGCGACTGCCCAGAACCATTGCTTGACAAGCGTGTGCTCCAACTGGATGTTGGCTCGTTGGTCGCAGGCACGATGTATCGTGGCCAGTTTGAAGAACGCCTCAAGCGCGTGATTGATGAACTCAAAGAAAGCGAAGCGATCTTGTTCATTGACGAAGTACACATGTTGGTAGGCGCTGGTTCAGCCGGCTCATCTGTCGATGCGGCAAACATCTTGAAGCCAGCTTTGGCCCGCGGCGAACTGCAAGTAGTTGGCGCAACCACCTTCAATGAATATCGCAAGAACATTGAAGCTGACGCTGCACTTGAACGCCGTTTCCAACCAATTACGGTTGATGAACCAAATATTGACGAAACCATTCAAATTCTGAAGGGTATTCGCTCCCGTTATGAAGATCACCACAAGTTGGCGATCACCGATGAAGCGCTTGAAGCAGCTGCGAATCTGTCAACCCGCTACGTGCCAGACCGCTTCCTGCCAGACAAGGCCATCGATCTCATTGATGAATCAGCGTCACGCGTGCGGATGTATAAAAATCCAAACGCAGAAACGCTGCGCGACACCATTCGTGACCTGCGCTCAACGCGCGACAAACATGCAAGTGCTGTGGAAGAAGCCCGCTACGCTGACGCCGAAGAACTGCGTGAACAAGAAAATGAATTGGCGAGCAAGCTCAATGAAATGCGCACCAATTGGAGCAAAGCAACCGCCCCACGCGTAAATGCTGAAGATATTGCTGAAGTTGTTGCGATGTGGACCGGCGTGCCAGTCACGCAAATTAGCGAAACTGAATCAGATCGCTTGTTGCGCATGGAAGCTGAGTTGCACGAACGCATTGTGGGTCAAAACGAAGCAGTGCAGGCAATTTCTAAAGCTGTTCGTCGCGCTCGCGCTGGATTGAAAGATCCAAAGCGCCCAGTCGGTTCCTTCATTTTCCTTGGTCCAACCGGGGTTGGGAAAACTGAATTGACGAAGGCTTTGGCTGAATTCTTGTTTGGCTCAGAAGACAACCTGATCCACATTGATATGTCAGAATTCATGGAACGCCATAGCATGAGCCGCTTGGTTGGTGCTCCTCCGGGATACGTTGGCTACGATGAAGCAGGTCAGCTAACGGAAGCACTTCGCCGCCGCCCATATTCAGTGGTTGTGTTCGATGAAATCGAAAAAGCGCACCCTGAAACGCACAACATGCTGTTGCAGATCATGGAAGAAGGTCACTTGACCGACGCCCGTGGCAAGAAGGTTGACTTCCGCAACGCGATCATTGTGATGACGTCTAACGTTGGCGCGAATGTGATCAAGAAGCAAGCGAGTATTGGCTTTGAACTTGCCAAAGATAATGCTGAACAATTGGACAGCAACTATGACAAGATGAAGAAGAAGCTGAACGAAGCCATGCGCAAGATCTTCCGCCCTGAATTCATCAATCGTGTTGATGGCACCATTGTCTTCCGCCCGTTGACACAGGAAGAGATCACTGAGATTGTGGAACTGGAACTGAACAAAGTTTCCATCCGCTTGGGCGAGTACAACCTGTCCTTGCAAGCCACAGAAGCTGCGATCAACTACCTTGGCGAAGAAGGGTACGACCCAGACTACGGTGCCCGTCCGTTGCGCCGTGTCATCCAAGACCAAGTTGAGGATGAACTCTCTGATGCACTGCTGGCAAACCCAGTTGATGGTGGCGTAGTTCACGTCGACTACTCTGCTGACGATGGCATCATGATCCACATCGAAGCGACTGAGACCGATGTAGATCCCTCAGAACAAGAAGCAATGGCACCTGCCTAACAGCTGACTGACAGACTTGAGAAAACGAAACGCCCTGCATTTGCAGGGCGTTTTTTGTTTACATGTCTAGACTTGTTCGTTTTGTTCATCAAATTCGTGTCAAAGAAGCTACATGAAGTTGCATTGAAACACAGGTATTTCAAGTAGGTTATTCAGAATTCAGGTTATTAAGTAAAAAAGCCCTAGCAATTGCTAAGGCTTTTCTATGACGAGAGCGATTATTGAGGCTCTG
>JAHDIM010000221.1 GCA_020630805.1 Anaerolineales bacterium | reverse complement strand
GTGGCAATTTTAGATCGGAACACGTTAGATTTCACCAGTCATAGTCCCAGCCAAACTTGGCGCTACGGGATGCGGCTTGGACAACTGATTCAACCAGGTGATCTTTTCTGCTTGCATGGCGAAATGGGAGCCGGAAAGACGACGTTTACTAGTGGCATTGGCCGCGGCTGGGGCGCAATTGAAACTGTCACCAGCCCCACCTACGTCTTGGTAAATGAATACCATCATCCAAATGGGAATGAGTTACATCATATCGACTGCTACCGGCTCGCCGATACGCTAGATATCGAAAGCACTGGGCTGGAAGAACGCTTAGAAAGCAATGTTGCCCTCATTATTGAGTGGCCTGAATTCTTGCTAAGTTACTTACCTGACGAGCGGCTTTTCATTGAAATGTTGTACGAAGATGAAGAAAAGCGCCGCATTCGAATGCATGCCACCGGCGAGCGCTACGAAAAATTATTGGAAACCTTCACCGGAGCCGCGTTCTAATGCCCATCCTCGCACTCGACACTGCTACCAAACACATCAGCTTAGCACTGGCCTCTGAAACGCAGATTATTGCGGAACATACGTGGTATACGCCAAATAACCACACCTTGGTGTTGGCACCAGCTGTCAATCAGATGTTAGCCACGGCCAACATCACGCCTGCTAAACTCGACGCGATTGCCGTCGCCATTGGCCCTGGCTCTTTTACAGGGCTGCGCATTGGTCTCGCCTTAGCTAAAGGTCTAGCGCTCGCCAACAACACACCACTGATTGGAATTCCTTCGCTGGACATAGTGGCACAAGCGCAATCGCCCGGTGCAGGCACTCTGATTGCGGTTTTACAAGCTGGGCGAAAACGCATTGCCGCCCAGCCCTATCGCTGGCAAACCAATAGGTGGGAACCCAAAGGTAAAGGCACCATCACCACATGGGAAGAACTCATCGATTCTTATGGCGATGAGTCGCTGAAAATTTGCGGCGAAATTGATGACACCGGGCATGCTTACTGCGCCGAACGCGCCCAACTCATGTCCATGGCGCGCAACGTCCGTCGGGCCGCTACAATGGCAGAGCTCGCCTACGCTCGTCTAAACGCAGGCGAAACAGACAATCCCGTTACGCTGACACCCGACTATTGGCATTTACCTAACGTCGTTCCACCGAAAACAACGGTTTAATTTCTTAATTGTTGAATTGCTTAATTGTCGAACTGTTAATGCATACAGAATTCATTAACCATTCAGCAATTAAGCAATTCATCAGTTAAACAATTTCCTATGTCAGCCAACGTCCTCGTTATGCCCATGACAATGGCAGATCTTGACCCCGTCATAGACATTGTCAACGCCTCATTCACATCCCCATGGTCCAAAGCGTGGATGGCCGGTGCGCTACAAAATCGTGACGATTGCTTCTTTTCAGTATCAAAGCTACCAGACACGCAACAAATTACGGGTTTTGCGGTATATTCCTTTGTCATTGACCAAGCCCATGTTATGAACATCGGTGTGGATCCTGCGTTTCGGAAACAAGGCATTGGGGCAGCGTTATTGCAAGCCATCATTGCTGAAGTGGACGCTAAAAATGGGATCCAAATTACGCTTGAAGTACGTAAGTCAAACGTTGCGGCACTGGCCTTGTATCAAGCGCATAAATTTGATGTAATAGGAACGCGTCCCCGGTATTACAAAGACGGTGAAGACGCGTATATTATGCTAAGAGAAAGCTAAAGGCTAATAGCTAATAGCTGAAAATGATTTGTTGAGGATTGCATTCGTATGCAATGACACGCTGAACGCTGATGGCTGACAGGTGGCACCTCACTCGGAGTTCGTTTTGAAAAATGTTTTGATTACCGGCGGGGCCGGATTTATTGGCTGTAATTATGCAGCTCGCCTGATTGCTGACGGTTATAACGTCACAGTCTTTGATAACTTATCGCGTAAGGGTACGCCGAATAACTTGAAGTGGCTGCAAGACCTTTACGGAGCAGACAGCTTCCGCTTTATCCAAGGCGATATTCGTGACGCTGACGCAATGACCGCTGCCGCCGCCGACCAAGATGCGATTTATCACTTGGCTGCGCAGGTTGCAGTGACAACGTCTGTTGTAGATCCACGTGAAGACTTTGAAATCAACGCGTTGGGGACCTTCAACGTGTTGGAAGCAGCCCGTCTAAACGGCAAGCATCCAGTTGTGGCCTATGCCTCCACTAATAAAGTGTACGGCGGTATGTATGAGGTCAAAGTTGTTGAAAAAGACACCCGCTACACCTACGCAGACTTGCCCTATGGCTTGCCTGAAACGCAGCCGCTAGACTTTCATTCACCTTATGGCTGTTCTAAAGGCGCTGGTGACCAATACATGCGCGACTACTCGCGTATGTATGACATTCCAACCGTTGTCTTCCGTCAGTCTTGTATTTATGGGTTACGGCAGTTTGGGGTAGAAGATCAAGGCTGGCTCGCGCACTTTATTATTGCGACTGCCAAAGGACGTGGTTTCAACATCTATGGAGATGGCAAGCAAGTGCGAGACATGTTGTGGGTCGGTGATCTGCTCAATGCGTATGACATTGCCTTGAACAACCCAGAAAAAATCTCTGGCAAGATTTATAACGTTGGCGGTGGGCCAGACTTTACATTGTCAATCTGGCGTGAAGTGGGACCAATTTTGGAAAAACTCGCTGGCAAGTCATTAGACCAAGTTGGGTATGGTGACTGGCGTCCTGGTGACCAAAAGGTCTATATTAGTGATATTCGTAAGGCGAAAGAAGATCTTGGCTGGGAACCACAGGTAAATCCAGAAGCTGGGGTGACCAAGCTATGGAACTGGGTCAACGAGAATATTGATTTGTTTGAATAAACCATCGTAGTGACATGGCTAGCCATGTCACTACGACTGTACGTAAAACAAAGCGGGGGTCTATGCATACCGATGGTATGTAGTAGACCCCCGCTTTGTTTTTAAGGCTTTAACTCCGCTCTGCTTCCGTGTACAACTGCTTGTACACCTTGCTCAGTTCACGCACCTGCCGGTCGGCGTGATAACTAGAGCGTACAAGTGGCCCGCACTCGGTCCAGTCAAACTTCAAGTCTTCTTTGCAGTAACGCTCGATTTCTACGAACTCTTCCATCGTGTAATACCGATCCATTGCCAAGTGTTTGCGTGACGGCTGCAAATACTGACCGATGGTGACAATGTTGACCCCCCAACTGCGCATATCAGCCAAGGTTTCTTTGAGTTCGTCCATCGTTTCGCCTAAGCCCACCATGACACCACTCTTAGTGAGCACGTCTTTGTCTAGTGCTTTGGCATTGGTCAGCGTGGCTTCCGCCCACTTGTAATCATCTTGGGGCTGCACTTGACGGAACAAGCGTGGTACAGTCTCCACATTGTGATTCAGAATTTCAGGCCGCGCATCCATCACAATTTTGAGCGCGTCTTTGCTGCCTTTGAAATCAGGGATCAGCACTTCAATTGAACAGCCTGGTTGCAGCTTGCGCACTTGGCGAATAACCATCGCAAAGATCGGTGCACCGCCGTCTGGACGTTCGTCACGATTGACGCTCGTAATCACGGCATGGCGCAAGTTCATTGACTTGATGGCTTGTGCCACCCGCAACGGTTCAGCCCAGTCCATGGGGCTTGGCATCCCGGTTTTGATGTCACAGAATCCGCACGACCGCGTACAGGTATCGCCCATCATCAGGAATGTTGCCGTTCCAGAGCCCCAACATTCACCAATGTTCGGACAGTTTGCCTCTTCACACACGGTGTGCAAAGACTTTGACCGCATCAGCGTTTTGAGGTGTTCATATTGTTCACCGCTGGGCGCACGCACTTTGATCCAAGGTGGCCGACGCTGTGGTCGCGGCCCTAAAGGCTTTTCTGGGCGCTTGCTTTTCGCGGGCTGTACTTCAGAAAGAGGAATGATGGTATCTGACATATTTGTAATCTTCACACATCACTTTAGCGACGTGGCTAGCCATGTCACGATGGCAATGTGAATAAATTTGCTATTTATATTGTAACGTAGCCGAAAACAGCAGCAGCGAAGTTTTGCCTGAAAACTGGGAGACGCCCGTTATAATTGAGAGCGTTCACATTAACACCACGCTATGGATTTAAAATCACTCAACCTTACAGAACTTCAACAACGATGCGCTGAAGAGAGCAGCCGCTTTTTCAAAAAGCTGCACTACGATGCAACCTACTGCTTTGAAATCTTTCATCGGGCAATCGTCAATCGAAGTGAGTCCGCCTGGGAAACGCTCATTCACCAATACACACCGCAACTGCGGCGCTGGTTTTACGCGCATCCTAACCACCACAATAGTGAGGAAGACCCAGAGTTTTTCATCAATGGTGTGTTTTTACGCTTCTACAAAACCATCGATCCCCATCGCTTCTTACAATTTGACAGCTTAGCCCAAGTCTTGTCATACCTACGGCTAACGCTCCACAATCAGGTCACTGATGATCTACGTAAGCAACGCGCACCGAAAGTGGATATCGATGAGCTGTATAACATGGCAGATGACGATGCCGTCGCGGATGATCCGCTGGATCGGCGTCAGTTTTGGGCTTTGATCCTTGAACAAACCAACAATGATCAAGAAAAAGCGCTGGTCGATTTGATGCTGGCGAAGCAAATGAAACCAGCAGAAATTGTGGCTGCCCGCCCTGACCTTTTTGACAACGTCACGCAGGTCTATCGGAACAAAGAGAACATGATGGGGCGCTGGCGTCGCAACAAAAAGCTCCAAGAATTATTTACAGCATTGTATCGAAGTTAATTTACTTAAAAGATTCATGGCTTTCGGAATTTTTTCGACAAGCCCGTTAACGGTAGTGAATTTCAACAGCAAGTTGGAACAGTATTTAGAACTATGTCAGATTTACCTACAAACAATGAAGCCCCGGACGCATTCGAACAATTAGTGAATGCTGCGCTGTATCGCTTCAATTGTCCAGACGTTGAAGAACTCACAAACTTCAATTTCAATAACGTTGCCACAGAACGCGCAACGGAAATCCAAACGCATGTCGATGATTGTCCGCCATGCCAGTCAGAGCTAAGCGCCTTACGCGCCTACGACGCGAAAACCGCAGGCGATACTGCCGAGCCATTGAGTAGCGCAGTCAAAGAAATTGTCGCGACGCTCTTAGCCACTGGTAATCAAGGAAGTAGCGGTTTAGGCACGTTGGCAGCAGCCGGCGTCCGCGGATCATCAGAAGGGCCACGATATACCTATTTAGCCGATGATATGCGCATTATGATCAACACCACATTGATCGAAAACGGCGAGTCTAAGGTCACGGTCACCGGTCTCGTCACGGGTCCAGCAATGGACCAGAAGTGGGATGTACAAGTCAACACAGACGACGACCAAATTGCAGTCACGTCTGTCGATGAAGTTGGCAACTTTATGCTAGAAAGCTTGCCGGCGGGTATTTATCAACTCAAGTTAGTCAGTGAAGAGGTAACGGTAACCATTCAAGACATCTGGCTAACGCAACATCAATAACGGTAAGTTCATCGCGGAAATTCGCGATGCAACGGCGAAATAATTTCCAGATAAAAGGTAGTAACGGTTTTCTGGAATTCGGTAGAACGTAGCTGTAGTCCCTAAAATCTGTAATTGTCATCGACAATTTACAGTCGCCCAATTGTAGTCACTCAACTACATTCTTTCTCCGTAACGCAAAAACGCGAACCTGTGCCCGGGTTCGCGTTTTTGTTATGAGCCATTATCATCACTTAAATCACGAGGCGGGGTGCAGCGGAGTTACCTTAAATTAGAAGTAACCGTAGCTGCACCCCGCCTCGTGGTTAAGACTAAGCGTTGGATCACTTACCCTTCAGCTTCCATCTCATCAAAAATGCGCTTTGCAATCCGTTGGCAGTTTAAGCCAGCTGGAATACCGCAGTAAATCGAGATGTGGTGGATCACCGCTTGGATTTCACCTTTGGTGATGCCGTTGCGCAGCGCGCCTTTCAAGTGGAGTTCCCACTCTTCCATGCGGTTCAGCGCAGCGATCATTGTCAGGTTCATAAATGATCGCGTCTTTGGTGGCAGGCGTTCATCGCTCCACCCAAAGCCCCAGCAAAATTCAGTGATGACTTCTTGAAACGGACGGGTGAAGTCGTCAGCCTTGGCCAACGAACGTTCAACGTATTCTTCCCCAAGCACAGCCTTGCGCATGGCGAGGCCTTTTTCATATCTCTCTTGGTCCATTTTTCTCCTCCATTTTTATTGATACACGGATACGGAAGAGAACACGGATAAAAATCAAAAATATCCGTGTTACTTCCCATCCGTGTAAAAACTTATGCGCGGGCGCGTTCGTTGTTTGGATCGAAAGCGGCGTCGCCTAAGACTTCAGCAGGGATCATGTGGTTTTGGATCATGACCTCAAGCTTGGTGCCGGGCTTGCCAGCTTCTGGCTTCACAAAGGCCCACCA
>JAHDIM010000220.1 GCA_020630805.1 Anaerolineales bacterium | reverse complement strand
GCGCTGGTGCGCCGCTTGGCATCGGTGGAAACGCTCGGGTCGGCTAGCGTGATCTGTTCTGACAAGACCGGCACGCTGACGCAAAACGAAATGACCGCCGTCCAATTCTGGTCTGGCCAACCGTTGACCATCACCGGCGATGGTCGTCATGCAGATGGCGCATTCCTCAGCGAAAGCGAAACCGAGCAAAACTTGGAAGCGCATCGCACTGTGCAGCTTGCGCTGCTGTCAGGCTTGCTCGCCAACGATGCCGTTTTAGAAGCCGCTGACGGCGACAATGAATTCAAACTCGTTGGCGATCCTACCGAAGCGGCCATCACGTTAGCCGCCGCGAAAACTGGCCTACACGTGACAGAAAGCAACATCGCTTTCCCGCGGATTGCCGAAAACCCATTCGATTCAAAACGCAAACTGATGAGCACCGTGCATCGCGTCGCGGGCTCTATTCCGGCGGACTTACCACAGCTTGATGTCCCTTATTTCGTCGCTGTCAAAGGTGCGCCAGATGTCATCCTCAGCAAGTGTTCGCGCTTCATGGACGAAGACGGCAACCTGCATCCGATTGCGGACATTTATGACACGGCCCGCGCCGCCAATGTAGAAATGGCGGAAGACGCGCTGCGCGTCCTTGGGCTAGCCTATCGCCCATTGGACGCAGAACTGAGCGAAGTCACACCAGATAGTACGGAAACCGACCTCGTCTTCCTCGGTTTGATCGGGATGATTGACCCAGAACGGCCAGAGGTCAAACCAGCGATTGAGAAAGCGCGTCAAGCTGGCATCCGCACCGTGATGATCACCGGTGATTATCCGATTACGGCGAAAGCGATTGCCGAAAAGATTGGTCTGCTGCGACCCGGTGGCAAAGCCATGAAAGGCGCAGACATTGACGACCTAAGTGATGCGGAACTGGCCGAAGTCGTGCGCGAGGTAGATGTGTTTGCACGCGTGTCGCCAAATCACAAAGTGCGCTTGGTGCAGGCCTTACAAGACAACGGCCTCGTCGCGGCGATGACTGGCGACGGCGTCAACGATGCCCCAGCCCTCAAACGCGCTGACATTGGCGTGGCGATGGGCATCACCGGCACAGACGTTGCCAAAGGGGCCTCTGACATGGTGCTGACGGATGACAACTTTGCCAGCATCGTGGCTGCCGTGGAACAAGGCCGGATTATTTACAGCAACATCCGCAAGTTTGTGTTCTTCTTGCTGTCCTCGAATGTGGCAGAAATTATGATCATCTTCTTGGCAACGTTGGTTGGATTGCCATCGCCGTTGGCCGCGATTCAGTTGCTATGGCTGAACTTGGTCACAGACGGCGCGCCCGCGTTAGCGCTGGCCGTTGAGAAGGGCGATCCAGATATTATGGAGCAGCCGCCACGCCCAAAAGAAGAGCCCATCATCAATCGTTCCATGCGAAATGGCATCATCATTCAGACGATTGCGCAAAGCTTCTCAACGTTGGTTGCTTATCTGATTGGGTTACAATGGGTGACAGGTGCTACCTTCGGCACCATTCTCTCAGGTGGCGTGGATTGGGACACAGTTGGATACAAAGAACTCTTCTTGGCGCAAACCATGGCGTTCTTGACCCTCTCCATGTGTGAAATGATCCGCGCTTACACGGTACGCTCAGAACGCGCTTCACTATTTAGCATCGGCGTGTTTAGCAACCGCTACTTACAACCAGCAGTGTTGTTCTCGCTGGTGATGCTGTTCATGGTGATCTTGGTGCCGTTTATGAACGACATCTTCCACACCACACCCATCGGGTTGAATGGCTGGCTGATTGCGTTTGGACTAGGTCTCATTCCTGCGATTGTGGAAGAAATTACGAAATTCTTCATTCGGCGACAGAACGCGTAGCCAAAGTGGAATACGCGTAGGACCTACAACAGTAAAAATCAACGGCTGCATTTATAACCAAGGACGGATCGTTTTAGGCGATCCGTTTTTATTTTCAGCTGACTTAATGTGACGCAATCTAAAGTTGCATGTCTAGATAAGTGCTTATCAAACAATTTTCAAACATTCAGGAGATTTATCATGGAAGGAATCATGGATTGGGTTTTCACTAATGGCCCAACATACTTAACACGACTCATCGGGGCAATTCTTGTCTTTTGGATTGGGCGCATGGTCGCAAATTGGTTGTCTGGAGTCGCTGAAAAAGCGATGGGACGAAGCAGCATGGACGAAACACTAGCGGGGTTCCTCGCTTCAGTAATTCGGACCATTCTGTTGGCTCTGGTTATTATTGCCGCACTCGGTACGATGGGCATTGAAACCACTAGCTTTGCTGCAATTTTGGCAGCTGCTGGGTTAGCCGTTGGCTTTGCATTGCAAGGCACCTTGGCAAACTTCGCATCTGGGGTAATGCTACTGCTCTTCAAGCCATATAAAATTGGCGACTTAGTGGAAGTTGGTGGCGTCTTAGGTGTCGTGGATGACTTGCAAGTGTTCAACACCATTCTGAGTACACCAGAAAGCAAACAAGTCATTATGCCAAATTCGCTTGTGACTGCTGGACCAATTACAAATTTGTCTGGCAAAGGCCACTTACGCGTGGACTTGGTTGCTGGAATTGGTTATGAGGATGATCTAAAGAAAGCAAAGGAAATCTTGATCGATATTTTGGCGTCGCATCCAAAGGTCTTGGCTGAACCTGCACCAACTGTCAATGTGATGGAATTAGCAGACAGCAGCGTCAACTTTGCAGTCCGCCCGTATGCTACCGTGGCCGATTATTGGGACGTTTATTTCGATGTTACCGAAGCCATCAAACTCCGCTTCGACGACGCCGGCATCAGCATCCCGTTCCCACAACAAGATGTGCACATGCATAATGTCAATTAGATAGAGAAAGAGAATCGCGCTCCGCGCTAGAGACAGAGTTTGGCGCTGTTAAACATAGGCCATATGGCTACAAAAAAGGCTTCGCAAAATGCTGCGAAGCCTTTTTAATAATTAATGGCTAAACGGGTAACTGCTAAATTGTTAACTCACGCTGTCTCACACGCACCCCATTAACAATTCACCATTCAGCAATTCACCAATTAATTATTAATCACCGTCACGGGCTGATACGGCAATTCAATGCCGGCTTCATCCATCAGGTCTTTGATGGCGCGTCCGACTTCAAAGCCTGCATCTTCACGATCTTTGCCTTTGACACTGGCTTCAACTTGAATCTTCAAGCCGCGTTCGGTGAATTCCAAGACCTGTAGTTCTGGTTCTGGCTCAGCAATAATGCGCGGGCACATGTCGGGTACGTTCATAATGAGGTCGTTGATTTTCTTTAGATCTGCGTCGTACGAAACAGTGAAAGGCACTTCAACCCGCACCCAGTCCTTGGCAGAATAATTGACGATCTTATCGCTGGTAATTTGCGAATTCGGGATGATAGTGGTCTCGTTGTCCAATGAATTCACAATCGTATTGAAAATTTGAATATCCTCAATCGTCCCCTCAACACCTGCAATTTCAACATAGTCACCAACCCGAAACGGGCGGAAAAAGATGAGCAACACACCTGCCGCAAAGTTAGACAGAGCACCTTCCATTGCCAGACCAATTGCCAGACCAACTGCCCCAAGCAGTGCCACAATCGATGTCGTTTCAACACCCAAGTTATTGAGCGCTGCCATGGCTACAAAGGCCAAAATGGCATAGTAAATCAGGTTCGATGCAAAGCCACCTAAGGTTGGATCAATTGAGCTTGCATCCAGCGCGCGTTTCACAAGCCGCGTGAGCAGTCGCGCAACATAAATCCCGATGACGAAAATTGCAATCGCCCCTAAGATGCTGAACCCGAATTGCGCTAAATAGCCTTGGATCTGTGTAATGATGTCTAAATTCACTTGTGTGTCTCCCGTAACATTTCGTTTTAATAAGTTTACGCTATCTGTATAGACAAAGCGCACTTTGAGAATGTAACGGATTTAGAGGCTAGCTAGCTGGTTAGTTTGTTGGTTTGCTGGTTGGTTAGTTGTCTTGGGTAACCTAAGCCCCACTAACCAACTTGCCCACCATCTAACTACTGCCCGACTAGCGCGCAAACACCAACAGCGTGCTGCCTAAAATCAGCAAGATTACGCTAACAATGCGGGGAAAGGGGATGTGTTCGTTGAGGAATTTCCAGCCGAGGAACATGCCTACGACGAGGCTTAGCTGACGTAGTCCACCAACATAGGTTGCTTTACTGTTACCCAGCGCGAACAACACCAAGATGTAGGTAAACATATTCAGAAAGCCAACGCCTAAGATATTGAACTTATTGGCTTGCCACTCTTGCTGGATCGCAACTCGCGGGACTTTGAGAATAAACCAGAGTAAATAGGCAAGTGCCGCGAGGGCAGAGTAACTGTAAAAATAGACAAACGGGTGCATGTCCGTCACTGCGATTTTGTCCCACAGCGTATAGCCTGCCACCGTGAGTGCTGCAAATAGCGCATACAAAATTCCTGGTCGCAATAAATTACTGAGAAAACTTCGCAAGGCGGCTTTGCTAAACGAATCCAACTGGAAACCTAACACGGCTATCGTAATCAAAATGATGGCAATTGTCCCGATGCGATCTAACTGTTCGCCAATGAAAAAATAGGCAAGAAACGGCAAAAAGAGGGTGCTGGCCCGCGCAATCGGGTATGCCACCGAGAGTTCAATGTGCTTATAGGCTTGCATCAGCGAGAAGTAATTTAGCCCAGTGAGCGTACCTGCAACAAGAATCAGAATTGGCCAACGCGGTGTTCCAAAGCCTTCTTGAGATAACAAAACGCCATATGGAATAGCAAACAGCAACATCATACTAATGAGGCTGAGCCCAATGAAGATGTCTTTATTGTGGCCGCGCTTGGCAAGAAAATTCCACCAGCCGTGGGTGAAGACTGAAACAAGGACGAGTAAGTACGGGATCAGCTGCATTTAAGGAGTATAAATGAAGATCTCGCCGCCATTTGAATGGATTTTGGTCTACTCAAACTGACCGTGAAGAGGCGCGCCTTTATAATTGTCTACGTGTTGCGCAAATGGAGATTGCTACACTACAGGTTCAATAACAAGGGGACATTGCATGGGCGTGATTGACTATCACTTAGCTGAATTGGAAATTGCAAAAAACAAGGATGATGCCCGCCATGTCCTGCCGACGCTCTACGATTCAGACCAAACGATCTTGGACATTGGCTGCGGTATTGGACAGTCCTTTCTCGCGCTAGATTGCACAGATAAAACTTGTATCGGGCTGGATGTTGCTGAAGAGGTATTGCAGTATGGCCGCACCCATTATGGCGACCAAATCCATTTTTTGCGTTCGCCTGCAGAAAAGCTCCCGCTGCCTTCAAACACATTCAACTTGGTCTTCAGCCGGGTGTCTTTGCCTTACACCAATATCCCAGTGGCGTTACAAGAAATCCGGCGTGTTTTACAGCCGGACGGCAGAGTTTGGATGACGCTCCATCAGCGGCATATGACCGTCAAGAACGTCACCAAATCTCTGAAGTCTCTAAAACTATTGCGTGTCGTTTACTTCACCTATGTGCTGCTCAATGGGTATTTACTGAAATACTTTGGCACCGTTGTGCCCTTCATCAATGGCCGGGTTGAGAGCTGGCAAGACACAGACAAGATGAAGGACCTGCTGATTCAAAATGGATTCGAAGTCGATGTCCAACAAGTAGGGCGACATACTGTTATTCAAGGACGCCTACGTCCTTAGCAATGCCAATCACAGTTTCGTTGAACAATGCTGGCTCTTCAAACTGCGGAGCATGCGCCGAGTTTTCAAACCAGATAAATTCTTTTTGCGGCGCATCCAGCGCGTCCAGATACACTGCCCCTAAGTCTGGCGAGATCACACGATCATAACGTCCAAACAGCATAAAGATGGGTGCCTCTAACTGCGGATGCCGCTCAAGTGCATTGTAAGTTTGCTGTTCTTCCCACAGTGCGTCACCAGAGAATTGCACACCATTGACCAACGGCCCCAAATTTGGCCAGGCAAACTCAGGCGTCCGCAAGGCTAAACGCGCCAACTGCAAGTCAGACATATAGTCCAGCATAGACCCACCTAACACATTGACAAAGCGGCGCTGCGTGACAAATTCATCATAGGCATAGGGCGGTGCCCCAATTGCTTCAAGCTCAGCAATTGCGTTGTCATGGTTGACGGCTCGGGCTTCTGCTAAGGCCCATTCATACCCCAAGGTATCGCTTTCAATCTGATTGGTCGTTTGGCTCACCGCAATATACGCCGCCACAGTCTCTGGTGCCGCAGCCGTATGCGCCAGCGCTGGAATTGTGCCCCAAGAGTGACCGACCAACAACACCTTGTCTTGATTGAACTCGGCGCGCAATACGTCAATCAATTCACCCAAGTCACTGGTAATTTGATCAATAGTCATGTCGGCTGGGTTCAAAGTGTCGGCATAGCTCTTACTCGTACCGCGCTGTTCCCAGTGCACAACGACAAAATGATTTTCTAAATCTGCGT
>JAHDIM010000219.1 GCA_020630805.1 Anaerolineales bacterium | reverse complement strand
CATAGCTGCGCACTTGGTGACTGGCACGCTCTTGCTCGACAGACAACAACGCCACATACAGCGGATTGAGATTGTCTGCATCTGCCACATTGCGTAGATACCGCTGCACGCCGACCTGCTGACTTGCGACCGCTAGCGTGTCTTGGACCTGTTGATAGTCAGCCACTTTAGTTTGTGCAGCGCGCAGCGTGGCCGCACTTTCGGTCTGCGCAACAGCAGCTGTCGCCAGCGCCGTTTGCTGCACATTGTAAGTTTCCGTGGTTCGGTTGAGCGCACGCCGCGTGCTTAAGAAAAGAATCCCTATGCCTACCAATAACGCGGCGATGGGAACAACAATCCGCAGTAAATAACTGCGCTCTGGGGTATCTAAACTGTATTCTTCGAGGTCTTTCATAGGTCAGGCGTGTCTAGACAAAGTCAATTGCCCAACCTTAGTGGATTAAGATTAATGCCGAATAACGATACGCTTACCGTTGTAGGGGAAAGGCTGTGGAAAAGGCAAATCCAAATATTGCCACCATAAACAGCGCGAATGGAACTCCAAGCAACGCGTTCGTTCGATTAACGGCGAATTCAATCCTGCTATCCAACGTTGCCAAGTTTGGCTTATTTGGATGATATGAGATTTCAACTTGCGAATTGGGAGGGAACCGATCTAGATACGCCTGTGCTTTTTGCTCGCTAACGATGCTGTCGTCCGGCAGACCGTACTGATCAGTATCTTGATACGTGATGTCATCTACCGTGTAACGAAACGTCACCTCAGCCAGATAAGCTCTGCGTGGCACACTGCTAGGTCGCCCGCGTGACACTAAATAATTGAGTTCCGCGCTTTCAATAACGCCAACCGTTGTCGGCCAGTTTTGGGACTGAATGCGACGGACTGTACGAGTCGATTCCTGAAATACGGTATATCCCAGCAATCCCAATGCACCAAGTAACATGGTCAGGGTGACTAAGAAATAACGCATCGGTGAGCGCGTTCAATTCATCCGCTTATTTCGGACGGACGGGAATGATCAAACTGGTGGATTTTGTGGGCTTCATCACTTTGAATTCATCCAAAGTGACCCCGATCTCATCTGCTGGTAGCAACGCAAACAGATGATCTTGTAACGTCAACGGCAAATTCCCAACGCCCGGACGATACCCCGGCCCGACTTTTAGATTTTTGACCGCGACTTTTTCTTTCAGAATCGTTCGGACTTGTTGTGCAATGGTCGTGATCCAAGCGAGCGCAACTTCAACCACTACAGCTTGCCCAACAATGTCATCACCTAAGTTATCAATGGCTGCATCTAATTCAGCGCCAAGCGTAACAATAGCAAGCCCAGCCCCAACGTCATCATCTTTGAGATAGTGTTCCAAGTGCCCTAAATCTGGGCGATCAAACGCCTTGAGCAAGGCCTTTGGCTGCGCTTCTTTTTGCACGAGCTCTAACATGGCCTGATACACTGGCGTCATCTTTTTACGACGGCGCGGCGTTTTATAGCGCTTCAACAAATCGTCGAGATCTGTGGTGGGTGTCTCTGGCGTAATGATCATGGCGTAATTCTAGTCGTAGCCACCATACTTTGAGGTTCACAATGAACGCTAGTTGTTGGCTTAGACGCTATCGATGCTTCGCAATCACTCGTTCAATTGCATCTAGCCCGCGTTCCAAGGTCTCCATTTCTGGCCCGTAGCTAATGCGCGTATAGTTTCTATACCGAGCATACTGTCGTCGCCGATGTCCCGGATTGACGTCAAAGAACACGCCTGGGACAGTAATTACCTTTTCTTTGAGGCCTTCTTCAAAGAAACTCATCCCGTTATTGAGTGGTTCTGGCAAGTCAGCCAAGTTGGCCCATATGTAAAACGCGCCGCCTGGCATTGCATCCACAGTAATTCCCATCGCATGCAGCCGATCCATCACATAGCTACGTTTGGCTTTGAACGTTTTTTGAATGGCCTGCGTTTCCGCAATCGTGTACTCCGTGTCTAGCATTGCAATGGCTTGCGCTTGAAAAGGGTGATTCGCCCCACCGTCCAAGAACGACCCTGCGCTCGCAATCGTTTCGATCACAGACTTTGGCCCCAGCGTCCAGCTAATGCGAAAGCCGGGGTAGCGCCAATTTTTAGTAAGCCCATCGATGATCATGACGGGGTCAGTTTCAACGTCTTCCACAAACTGTGCCGCTGACACAATGTTGTAGGGATTAGTAGTGTCAGCATAGATATAGTGCGAATAATGCTCATCCATGATCATGGTGCATTCTGTTTCGCGCGCCACCTTGAGCCAACTTCGCAATTGATAGTCTTGCAGCACCTGTCCTGTTGGATTACAAGGATTGCTCAGCAACAGTGCCGCCAACCCGCGTCCCATAATCTCTTCGCGCAGGGCATCTGCAGTAATGCGGTAGCCACTTTCAGGACTTAGCAGAATTGGAATGGGGATAAACGACTTGAAGGTAGACAACAACTCTTCATAAGCAGTGTAGTCTGGCAAGAAGTGACCCATATTGATGTTGTCCAGCGCAGCCACTAATCGGGTCAATGACAGACGCCCACCGCCAGCAATACTCACATTTTCATACGTATATTTTGACGCTTTGCCTTGGCGAAACAATTCGTTGTACAGTGCCGCAACTTTCTCGCGTAGCAATCGTTCACCGGCAATTGGGCTGTACTTGCGGGTGGGCGCAGCTGCAGCAATTTCATCAATACGTTCTGGCGCGGCTTGTAGATCGCCAGTCTCCGGCGAACCTTGGCCTAAATTGGCCCAAGCTTTGTTTTCGTAATGAAAGCCTTGTAACTGCGCACGATGCATCACATAAATTACGCCTGTGCGTGGCACGCGTCGAAAACCTGGAATTGTGGGTTGGGTTACGGGTGTCTCTATCGTCATGACAAAAGGGTATCACTAAGCATTTCGATTGGTAATAGTGTGGATGTCAAATTCCAGCACGGTTGCCTTGTTTGAGTTTGCACAAGATGCTGCGGTAACAAAAGCAAAAAAGCCAAGCGTGGAGCTTGGCTTTTGACAAAGGGCATTCTAAGGACTGTTAGTTGTGACGGCTACGCAGTTCCAACTCATGTTGGGCTTGCGCTTTGGTCGCTTCTGTAATTGTCAGGGCGTAGTCTGTACCAGCACTACGTTCACGTCGTGCTAGTCCTGTGCGGACTAGTCCACGACCTAGTTTGCTAGCTTCTCGGGAGCTCACTCCGAGCGTGTCAGCTAAGGCTTCTGTCGAATACAGTTGGGCTGGCGTGAGGCGACATAACTCTGTCAGCAATTCCTGTTCGGCAGACATCATCATTGATTGACGTTCAAGGACGCGCAGTTCCCGCTTGACTATTGCTTGCGCTTCCTCGCTCATCTTGTCTTTCTTCAATTCACGTTGCATTTCACGCATAGCGCGACGCATGTGAATGCGTGCCTGAGCAATATCACCTTGCTCACGACACTCAGCAACATAGGTTTTCGTGTTACTGATTAGGGTTCCTAATTTTTCAGGCAACATCTAAGTCTTGGCTCTTTCCAATTTAACTTACGCTCCTATCTTAGAGCGATCTACTTCAAATTTGTCCTCAAGTAGTTTCCAAAAACGTTCTGAAGTCCAGTGATCATCATTATGACCGAAGGCCATTGCGCCAAACTCTAGACAGTCTCCCAACAGGACAAGTTGAGAGTGACTAAGGGACTGGCGTTGGCCGCGCCGTTGTGATTTTAAGCTTGCAGGCCCTTTTTCTGCTACGCGTTTCATCCATTGACTTACGGCACCTTCTGTCACGCCCAATTCTTGGGCAATTTTACGCTGGCTCCATCCTTCTTGTTTCAACTCCCAAGCACGAATGCGGCGTTCTTCACGATAGCTAAGTTCCACCTCATCGTTCTGGTCAATAGTATTTGTTGACATAATAAATAATCAGTCCGTGAAATAATAGACAGTTGTTATAAATTCACTATTAGTATACTAAAGTCCAGCAAATTAGGTAGCCAATTCCACATTCTTGCCGAAATATATAAAGAACACCTTTAGAGACACAATCTACGTACACTCTCTGTCTAATGAATTGTTAGAACACTGTCATATATCATACAAAGTGATCAATAACAGTCTATATGTATAGACGCGTGGAGCACCTAAATGTTACATATTGGGGAAAGCTACAGGGGCGTGTCTATTTCTGAACGTTAGGAGGCCGTTTACGTAAGTGGACGTAAAGATCCGGCCCAAGCTTGTCTGCCAGCTTCATAAGAAGCTCACCATCTTCTGGCTCACTTTTGTAGTTCAACCAATTCAGAATATCTTCTTTTTCAACACCGAGGTAGTTTGCGAAGGCTGAGTGTGTTTTGTAACGAGACTTTGTAGAGACCTGCCAACTAAGGTAGCGGTTCATTAACCAGTCACCAAAACCAATTTTTGCTGCGTTGTTCATGTGGTTTTAGATAAAACTATAAAAAATATAAGGACAAGCGTGTCTTGAAATCTACTAGCAAAGTAACCTTGTTTATATTTGGTAAAAGACGGTTATTGCTAGCAATTTTGATTCAAATCAAATTACGTTTTCCTCAACAAAGTATAAATGTAAGTTTAGCAAATGATTTCTAAAATGTAGAAGATTGGACACAATTCACTATCCCAATCGTAGCCATAAGAAATGGAGTTCTCGTTATGACTACGCCTACAAAGCACGTACAGTTAGTAGACATTTTGGATGCCGTTGAACGGAAAATTACCCCGTTGGTTACTGCCCGGCGCCACCATTATTTTTCAAGTATTGATCAAAACATTCGGATTAAGTCTGACCCAAACAACCTGCAGTTGTTACTACTCAGCTTGCTGACGAGTGCAATTAATAATACCCCTAACCGCAGTCTAATTGGGCTGACAATTCGCAACTCAAAGTCTGCGCGTAAGCTCTCAATTTGCGTGGCTGACAATGGGCCACTCAAGCAAAAGATCAAAGCCTCGCCTTACTTTATCCCGGTCACTGGGGCACTCAACACCGCTCCACTAGACCCAAATACATCACGCAATCGTGAACTAGAGGTTGTAAAGGAACTTGCTGCGCTGCAAGCTGGTGAAATGCGAATTGATGAGGTTCCAGACCGCGGTGTCCGCGTCACAGTCAATATTCCAATCTAACAGATTTGGTCTCAGCAGCACAGTCCGGCACTAATAGTTCGGGAGCCCAAACCAAAGCACACCCATTGCATTGACAACGACACCTAGCATAATGAGGGTCTTGTAATGCCATGGCAGCTTTGTGGGGGCATGAACTGCCAACAACACCATCAGTGGGATCATGAAATCTAGACTGAAGCGGTATCCAAACTGGTACCAGCCAGTGTTGTAATACAGCAGTAGCGGCACCATTAGCAGTCCCGTTGCAGTCCATGCAGACAGTGCCAATATGGTCGGTTTGAAACTGCGCCACAAATACACCAGCGCTGGCGTAGTAATAAACAAACTAATGCCAAATGGATCTGGCTGGAGGAAACCGTCTTTCATGAGCGGAATTCCCCACAGCATCGCTTTGAGATTCCGTCCCAAGAAATGAATGTGGAACTGCCCATAAGTCGCAAGATCCGCTCTTAGCGATTTATCGACATTTTGAGTCAGATACCCAAAATCTAGTGGATTATCAAAACGCGCGTCGTTGTAAAGCAATAACGCGACTGCCGCAAGTACTGGTCCAACTGCAAAGGCAAGCAACGGTTTGATCCAATCTTGGACCACAAACTTTTCCTTCAACTTTGGATTTAGTTCTGCATACAACCCCAGCAGCAATGGTGCTGTCAGAGCAATCAACGGGCGCGATAACATCGCAATGCCAAGCCCCACACCACCCCAAAACAACGATTTGCGCCGAATAGTGAGCCACGTCCCCAAAGCAACAAATGTCACTGTGGTAATCTGCGCAAAGAACCAGACGGTACCCTGCACTGCCATGTACCAAAAGACAGAGCCAATTCCAAACAGAACCGTTAGCCACAGCACACCTCGATGATCTAGTTCCGTCAACTTTGCATCTTGCAGTGCGCGCAGCATCAAGTACACCAACCCAACGGTGACAGCCCCAACAATGCACGCAAACCACACTACATTGACTTCCAAAATGCCTTTGTAAGCCACGTAAGGAAACAACAAAATAGACGGTAGCGGCGGGAACGGGATATACCAATCCCCTTGATAACGGGTCATGTCATGCGTTGTCTGCGGAAACATCAGATGCAAATGCCCTTTGAGCCACGCATTGGCCTGATAGTCAAAGTATGCAAACGTCGGGCGCGGCTTATACGGCAAGAGATAAGTCCAACCCCAGTAAAAACCAAACGCAGCTAACATCACGAGCAGCGCAACAAATAATGGCGATGCCAGAAATTTTTTTACAGGGTCAGTTGTTTTCATCATCTACAGCATTCTAGCCTAAAGGGTTATTTCTACGTACCTTAACTACACTCAGTTTTAGATCAGCATTGGCTTGCGAATTGAACAAATTTCTATTA
>JAHDIM010000218.1:3817-6514 GCA_020630805.1 Anaerolineales bacterium | reverse complement strand
CCCAAGCTGAAATCATTGAGCCGGGTGATGACATCACCTTCCGCATTACGGTTTACAACCAAGGTGTGGTGGATGCCTTCGCAATCGACGTGATGGATCACAGCCCAGCAGAACTGATCTACAAGAGCAGCAATGCGGCAGATGTGACCACGACCGAAAACGGCAACGCAGTTGTCTTGACTGACAACGGCACGAACGACGCTGGTCTAATGAGCTTCTCAATCGACAGCTTGCCCGCTGGCGATAGCGTAGCGATTGACGTGACGTTTGAAATCGACTTTGAATTTGAAGGCGACAGCATTGTCAACTTGGCGGAAATTACTGACGCTGACGATGACGAAGATCCTGACAATGAACCGCCAGTGGACATTGACAGCACGCCTGATGATGATCCAGACAACGATGGTGATCCGAAGAATGACGAAACCGACGAAGACGGTAAAGACGGCGGTGACGAAGACGATCATGATCCAGAAGAAGTGCCATTGCGCATTCCGTTGTTCGATCTTGCACTCGACAAGAAGCTGACCGAAGGTCAAAGCACCTTTGTGCCGGGCGGCGAAGTCAAATTTGACATCACGGTCTATAACCAAGGCCAAAAAGATGCCTTCCGCATTGGCGTGACAGATCACCCACCAGTTGGGTTGACCTACAAGAGCAGTAACGCTGCCAGCATCACCACCACGGCTGATGGCAACGCAGTTGCTGTGACCGACAACGGCGACGGCACCTTTGAAATTGATGCGTTGCAAGTTGATGATCAAGTGACCATTACCGTCACCATGACCATCGGTGAAAACGTGACAGGTAGTCTGACCAACATCGCTGAAATTGATGAAGCCGATGATGATGACAACCCAGATGATGAACCACCAGTCGACATCGACAGCACGCCTGATGATGATCCTGAAAATGACGGTGAGCCAAAAGACGACGTCATTGATGAAAACGGCAAAGACGGCGAAGACGAAGACGACCACGATCCAGAAGTGATCACGGTTGTTGAACTCGCTGAAATTGGTGACACTGTTTGGTACGACAACAACTACGACGGCCTGCAAACGCCGGGTGAACCGGGTGTTGAAGGGGTCACCGTCAAGTTGTACGACGAAGACGATAACTTGGTAGGCACAACCACCACGGATGCAAACGGGAAGTACATCTTCACCGACTTGATCCCTGGAGTGTACTCAATTGAGTTTGTCATTGACACCTTGCCAGCCAACTTCGTGCCAACCTTGCACAACAGCGGTTCAGACGACGCGGCTGACAGCGATGGTGATCCAGTCACAGGTAAGACCATTCGTACTTCATTGGACGCTGGTGAAAGTGACATGACGTGGGACTTCGGCATCTACCAACCAGCCGGTCTTGGGGACTATGTCTGGTTTGATCTAGACGCAGATGGCATCCAAGATGATGGTGAAACGCCAATTGCTGACGTAACAGTTCGCTTGCTTGATCCAAACGGGACGGTACTTGGTACGACCGTGACAGACAGCGAAGGCTACTATGAATTTACCGGCTTGCGCCCAGGTGATTACATTGTGGAATTTGTGCCACCAACTGGCTTTGGCTTTACGATGCATCACGAAGGCTTAGATGCTGCAAAAGACAGCGATGCAGATCGTGCAACAGGACGTTCTGACATTGTGAACCTAGAGGCAGGTGAGTTTGACCCAACGATTGATGCTGGTTTGGCTAGTGGTAACGTATTGGCTGCAATTGAAGAAGCGATTGCTGCTCGACTTGCGCCACCAACGCCAACCCCAGTGCCGCCAACGCCAACTGCAGTTCCTGTTGCAGCGCAAGCGCAGTCACTGTCTGCGCCAGTCATCACCAAGACGAGTGATCGGAGCGTGGCTACAGTCGGTGACATCGTGACTTACACGATCAACGCGACCAACACGAACAACGCAACGCTGACAGGCGCTGCTGTGACCGATGTGTTGGACTCGCGCTTAGACTATGTGAACGCCCAAGCCTCACGCGGTTCCGTTGGTTACGATGCCAGCACACGAACTGTACGGGTTGAAGTTGGTGACATGGCCGCAGGTGAAACGATTGCGATTACGCTTAGCGTTCGCATCAATAACACTGCGTCTGCACCAGACCGCATCGACAATGTTGCAGATGTGATTGCAAGCAACACTGCTGGGGCGCGTTCAACCCCGGCCAGCGTTCAGTTGATCCCGAATGAGATCCCGACCACGGGCTACTACGGGACTGATCCAGCTAGCATTGCAGTGTATTCAGTTGTCCTGATGCTGCTGTTGGCAAACCTTGCGACAGTGGTGCTCAAGCGCCGTGAACTGCTTGCATGATCTAAGCAGTTTTAGACAATAGGTCGCTGTTTCACAGTGACTAGAAAAAACAGGCTTCTCATTTGAGAAGCCTGTTTTTGTTTAACATTTCTTGTCTTAGTTTTGGATCACGCTTTTGAATAAATTACTCGAAATATATTAGGTAGGCTGAGCCTGTCGAAGCCGGGCGTGATTACACTCGCAACCCGGCTTCGACAAGCTCAGCCTGCTATATCGCTCTCAAGTATTAGAAATGCGTTCAACTAGAAAGACAATGCTATCCAGAACTCAGGCTATATTAGGTAGCCTGAGCCTGTGGTCCGTAAGGAAGGCCTAGTCGCCATATCTTAGCCTCTAACGTGTCCAAAATAAAAAATGTTGAGATGCGTTAGTG
>JAHDIM010000218.1:0-3717 GCA_020630805.1 Anaerolineales bacterium | reverse complement strand
GCCATATCTTAGCCTCTAACGTGTCCAAAATAAAAAATGTTGAGATGCGTTAGTGTGTTAATTAAGAGATAACTTTGGTTAGCATTTTCTCAGGCTAGCTAAAGGGTCATGGAAATGACTCAGCCTCCCCCCAATTTTGAACGCGATTTTGAAAACAGTATGCCCAATGACTCACTTCTTATATTTTTTTTGCAGAAACATGAGACATCGTTTGGGAAGTCACCTGGAATTCTCTGAAGAATGCGTATTAAGTAGGAGATTGGTTTAGTTTCACTTACCTGTCTCTACATTTTCTTCAACAAACCTAAATCAAACTTTTTAGACATTTACATTAATCTGTAAGGAGCGAAGAATCGCAATTTAGTTGTATTGGTATAGAGACTCAATGAAACCCCCAAAAATGCTCTTTTCTACAAACAAATATATAGTTCGTGCTGTAGGCGTTTTGATGCTGATGTTGCCGTTAGTTGCAACAAGTCAGCATGGTCAAATCGTTTTTGCGGCAACCAACACGTTGACAGTCAATGTCTTTCAGGACGCTGATGTCGACTCTAAGTATGACGGTGCCGAAAGCGGCGTTGACGGTGTAACCGTTCGCCTGTTTGACACTGATGACACCACAGCTGCAGCGTGTGCAACCAAAGTCACAGCTGGTGGTGGTGTAGCGACCTTTACAAGTGGCGATACAGCCAGTTGTAATGGCGATTTGCTTCGAATGGAAGTGGATGAAACCACGTATCCCATTGAAATGCAGGTCGGCCCTGTCAACATGACTGATGATGACGGCGACTCAGCAACACCGACGTATGCCGATGCTGCTGATGATGCCAGTGCCAATGTCCAAATTGTGGATTTGAGCACCAGTGCTGTCACTTTGAACGTTCCCGCAGTTGACCCTTCAACTTATACCTGTGATGCAAGCAATGCGTATGCTATGACCACCTGTTTTGTAAACGGGGATGCATTGCACGCAGACGCTGAAGACAGCCTCAAAAGCATGGACACGCTTGTTGGGTTCCCGTACTTGGCTCAAGGGAGTGCCTTTGAGGTATCGGTTGGCACGACTGAGTGGACCGTTGAAAACGGAAACGTTGTTGAACCAGATCACTTGGCGACCCAAGAAGATACAGGTGCGATCTGGGGTTTGGCATGGTCGCAACAATATGAAATTGTCTATACCAGTGCGTTTTTGAAACGCCACATCGGGATGGGGCCATTAGGCCCTGGTGGTATTTACACGGTTGACTTCAGCACGGGCGTGCCCGTTAATGGTCAATTCGCGGACGTTGCCGACCCAGCAGGTATGAATTTGAATGTTGGGCAGGGCGTGATCCCAAGCAATACTGCTCGTGATTTGTCACCTACATTGGGTGGCCCTTCACACGACGTCGACGTCTATAACCACGTTTTTGCATCAAGCCTTGGTGACATTGACTTGGTGACCGATGAAGGTCTCGATGTCAACGTGGATGGCTGGATCGATCGCGAAATGCTCCTTTTGGTGAACTTGTTTGAAAAGAAAGTTCACTTTATTGACACCCAAACCAAAGATCTCATTATTACCTACGACATTCCAGCACCTGGTTCAGCCAGCGTGAAGGATCAAGACGGTGCGAACACAACTGCTTGTGTAAGCGGTGAACATCGCCCATTTGCTGTCGACTATCGCAATGGCATGATGTACGTCGGTCTGATTTGTGATGGGTCTGGCTTGGCAGTAACTGAAAAAGATAAAGTTGAAGCACATAGTGAACTTGAGGCCATTGTCTACGAATATGACTTGTCAGCAGACTTTGGTGCAAACATTGCCGCAGCACCAACTGGCGATCCGGTACAGGTTCTGCGCTATGGTCTCGACTGGCGCAAGGGCCGCGGTTGGACAGGCTCTTGTTCTGCTGATGCTTACTGGATGCCATGGCGGACTGCCGCAGAAGGATTGCCAGCCGGAATGCCGCGTGCAGACCGTTCTTGTTGGGCAACACCAATTTTGGTGGACATCGACTTCACAGATGAAGACAACATGGTCTTGGCGTTCTCAGATCGCTTCAGCCACCAATGGGGCTGGGCGAACTATGGCTTGGACACAAATAGCACGCAACTGTACTACAACGACACCAGCGGTGATATTCAATTAGCATGTCCAGATGCTGATGGCGACTGGCAAATTGAAAACAATGGTGTTTGTGGCAGTGGTGCTAATCAAATCACAACCTCAACTGGCGCTGGTAATAACCAAGGGCCAGGTGGGGGTGAATTCTTCGGGAATGAAAACTGGGGAAGCCACGAAGAAACGGCAAATGCTGGTGTGGCGGTGCTGCCAGGCAGTGGTGAAATTATTGCGGCGGGGATGGATCCTTACAACAATATTTCTCACACGGCTGGTGGGATCAACTGGCACAATTCATCAACAGGTGTGCCACGCGCCCCTGGCTACATGCTGTATACCTCACCAGGTACAAATGCAAGCACCAGCATGCCTGGGACCCAAGGGAAGTCTGGTGGTCTTGGTGACGTTGACTTGATGTGTCCACAAATGCCAATTCAAATTGGTGACTTCGTTTGGTTGGACCTTGACCGCGACGGTATTCAAGATCCGAATGAATTGCCGTTGGCTGGCGTGAAGGTTTATCTTCAATTGCAGTCTGGCGCTGTGATTTCAACCACAACAGATGAAAACGGTCACTACTACTTTGATGCGAGCCGCAATCAAAACTATGTCTTGGCGTTTGATGCGTCAACGACAACCTCAACCTTGCCGGGTGGGGTGTTTGCTGAAGACTTGGTGCCAACCACCAGCAACAGCGCTGCGAGCACGGACATTAATGACAGTGACTTAGACGGCACGGTAGAAATTGATGGCAAAACATTGCCAAAGATCAGCTACACCACTGAAATTGGTGGGTCAAGTAACCACACCTTAGACGCTGGTTTCAGCGTAGGCGACTACGACTTGGCCTTGGTCAAGACCATTTCTGGCGCAGCGCCACAAACCATCGATGACCAAGTGACGTATCACATTACCGTGATGAACCAAGGTCAATTGCCAAGCCGCCAATTCACGGTTGTAGATACTTTGCCCGCTGGTGTGATCTACGTTGCAAACTCAGCAACAAACGCAGCAGATGGGGCAACTGGCGTTGACATCACTGTCAATGCTGGCGCAGCAACCACTGATCCAGCAGCACCGGGCACAGTCACGTGGACACTTGGGGCGACGCACAGCTTGCAACCAGGTGAAAGCTTGACGCTTGAAATCAAGGGCCAGCTCAAAGATTTGAGCTATGGCACTTACCGCAACGAAGCTGAAATTGCCTCAGACACCGGCAATGATATTGACAGCTTCCCAGACACAAACACCGCGAACGACAGTGACAATGACCAAAACACTGGCAATGACACTGACGAAACCCGCGATTATACGAATTCGGGCGATGTCGCTAACACAGACGTCAACGCTGATGATGAAGACGATCATGATCCAGCTGTATTCGTTGCGCAACTGTTTGACCTTGCGTTAGACAAAGTTCTCAAGACTAATAGTGTTGTGGTTCCAGGCCAAACGCCGGTCTTCACCATCAAGGTCTACAACCAAGGTGATGTGGACGCCTATGACATTGATGTCAAAGACTACATCCCTGCAAACTTGAGCTATAGCGCCACGGGCTCAACTGCAACGGGCAACATCAGTACGACTGACGGCGCAACCGTTGGCTTTAC
>JAHDIM010000217.1 GCA_020630805.1 Anaerolineales bacterium | reverse complement strand
AAACGCTCTAAAAGGAGAAAGAAACCCATATGGCAAACTTGCTCAGTAAAGTCAAAACGCTTATCGAAGCGAACCTACATTATTTGGTAGATCAGGCCCTCAAGACCAACAGCTTAGCGGTAATTGATCAATACATCCGCGAAGTGGAAAACAACTTGGCCGACCTTGAAGATGCAGCTGCCACGGTTGGTGGTGAAGTCAAGTCAATCAAGCGTCGTTTGGCGGACCAAGAACAACGCGCCGATGAACTCGATCGCGTGATTGATGCATTCCTGATGGAAGGCAACGAGACCGCTGCTGTCGCTGCGCAAAGTCGGCTCAATAGCACCCGCCGCTTGGTAGAAACGTATCAAGAGCAGGTGGAACGTCAACAGACTGAATTCCAAACGTTGCTGAATGCTAAAGTCAAACTCGAAGCCCGCTTGGCGACCATGCGTCAAGAGCGCGAAGAATTGGGCGCGTTGCTGGAACTTGCCAAGAGCAAAGAGATCACCAATGAAGCTGTGCGTAACCTTGATAACCTGATGGGTGACGGTGACAGTGACATTAGTGGCATCGCGGAAAGCATCCGCTCCCGGCTTGATAAAGCCACTGCCGCTGGCGAAATCCGCGCCTCTAGCTTAGATGAGCAAATGGATGATGTCCTCGAACGCGGCATGTTGGATAGCCAGCTCGCAGAACGCCGCAAGAAATTGGGGCTGTAAGCAGAAGATCTTGGGTGACCCAAGTGTCGTCCTCGCGAAGGCGGGGACCCATTTGCAACCGTAGCACATGGATTCCCGCCTTCGCGGGAATGACACTCGGGTTACTACAGCGGGTAACAACACTGCGTCTAATCCACTCCTAAAAAACTCTTGTCTACACTTCGGACTCAACTTCAAGAACAAGCAAAAAGCACCATTGTGCAGCACGCGTTATTCCGTTGGGAAAATGCGGTCATCATCGCGCTGATGCTATTGCTGACCGTCTGGCTGCCGGCACCCTTTGCATGGTGGCCTTGGTTCGGCTGGATACTGCTTGGCAGTATTGGCGTTGGTGTCCTCTTCTTCTCTAGCCTGACAGACGTCACAGCCAATGCCAAACTGCTGCTTGAACAATATCAACAGCGCTTTGATATCAACCAGCTGATGGATGATGGACTCCGCAGAGATGTGCACAAAGCCTTGGAATATCAGCGGCGGATTGAAGAACAAATCCACAACCGAAAAGACAGCCTCATCAAAGATCGGTTGGAAGCAACGGCGGGCGAAATCACAGACTGGATCAGCAACGTCTATGAAATTGCCATGCGCGTTGACCGCTATCGGCACGATCAATTGATTATTGAAGAGCGGCGCACATTGCCACGCGAGATCGAGAAACTCACAGCCCAACGCGACGGCACCGAGAACGCCGCGCTCAAAACGCAAATGAGTGACGTTATTGACAGTAAAACAACCCATCTGCAGTCACTTGAAGACCTCGATGTTCGCATGCAGCAAGCTGGCCTCAGACTAGACCAAAGCCTAACTGCCCTCGCGACGATCTATAGTCAAATTCAGCTAATCGATTCGCAAAGCATCAACAATGGTCGCGCAAACCGACTGCAAGCTGATATCCACGAGCAAGTCGCACAGCTTGGCGACTTAGTGGATAGCATCAATACCGTTTATAACCACAGCTTCGACGGGATTGGCTAACCTTCCTCCAAAATGGCGTAAACTTAGCGCCCGATGACAACTGAAACCGCAAAGAAATCTCTAAATGCCATTGTGCTAGCAATGGCCGCGCCTTTGATTCTGCAAAACATCTCGCAGACTCTGCTTGGCGTGATTGACACTTGGTTTGTGTCGAAACTAGGCAGTACGGAAGTTGCCGCCGTGGGGCTGGCGGGCATCATCCAATTTACATTTCTGGTCATGTTCCAAGCGACAGTCCGTTCAATTGTCGCGCTTGTGGGACGCGCACACGGCGCGAATGACCATAAGAAAATTGGGGATATTGTCTGGCGCGGCTTTTCAGTCGCGGCGCTATTGTCGGTATCGCTTTTGGTACTGCCATGGCTGTTGCGCAGCCTGACTGAACTCGCGTCACCAACGCCTGACGTTGCAGCGCTAGGTGTGACTTACATCAGTATCCGTGTGTTTGAAACGCCATTTGTGATGTTCAGTGCGGTTGTCTGGGCCTTTCTGGTTGGGCGTGGCGACTCGCGTACACCGATGCTCATTATGTGGGCGATGGTCGCGGTCAATGTGTTCTTAGATTGGGTGTTGGTACTAGGTAATCTAGGCATGCCAGCATTAGGCGTTGCAGGGGCGGCGTATGCCACCATCTTAGCCAATGTATTCAACGTCACGATCAGTGCCTTTGTACTTTGGTCGCGCCACAATCGTGAGACGTATCACACTGGGTCACCGCGCTTGGCAACGTGGACCGATGTCAAAAATACGTTGGCCTTGGGCATTCCTGCTGGCTTGGGCGACTTTATCGAGATTGCGTCGTTTAGCTTATTCTTCGCGATGATCGGGCAGATTAGCACGGAGGCGCTGGCAGCGAATAACATTGCAGTCCAGTACATGAGCTTGTCCTTCACCGTTGGCGTCGCGTTCAGTATGACCGCATCTAGCTTGGTGTCTCAATACGTTGGCTCGGAAGATTTGGACATGGCAGAGCGCGCCGCAAACCGCGCGATTGTCTTTGCAGTCCTTGTGATGGGCGGGATCGGTCTGAGCTACCTGATTGCGCCAGCGCGGCTGATGGGCGTGTTCTCAGCAGACCCGCTAGTGATTGAAGCCGGTGTCACCATCTTGCGCTTGATTGCAGTCTATCAAGTGTTCGATGCAGCCGGCATTGTGCTGGCTGGCGCCTTGCTTGGCGGTGGAGATACGCGCTTCACGATGCTGTCACGTTTGCTACTCGCGTGGGGCTTCTTCATGCCGCTAACGTACGCGATGATTTTTGTCTGGGATCAAGGCGTCTGGGGCGGCTGGATCGCGGCGCTGACGTATTTGGTGCTACTGGCGTTTGTCTATGCGTGGCGCTTTAGACGCGGGACGTGGAAGACGTTGGAGGTGGTGTAAAAAATTTAGTGCGTACTGCGTAGTGCGTAAATCAATGTCTTTGATAACACGCTGTAACGGAATACGCAGTACGCACTACTTGTTATGTGTTACTCTCCAAAATGCCCACTACCCATGAATATCCGTCATGCCCCAGGCTTTAAGCACCAACGGCAACGCAACATTCCAATCTAGAACCCCTTGCTTTGATGCCCAAGCTTCATAGTCGCGAGTCAAACGGTCTGCGTGTGGCCCAAGCTTATTGATGAGGTCGTGTAACTCCGTGCGATCCACATCCATGTCATACAGTTCCCACGGTTTGTTGAATTCACGCACCAACTTCAAATTGCCAATCCGAATGGCACTGTTGCCTTCGTGTTCCCAGTAAATTGGCTGTTCACGTTCCCAGTCTGTGCCAGTAAACATCTCAATGAGCGATTCACCCGCGAGTGGCTGAATCGTGTTGTCGTTATATTCAGTCGGATAGCTTGCGCCCGCGGCTTCAAGTAACGTTGGCAGAACATCAACCACGTGACAGGCGGCATGTTGCACGTGTTTGTCTTTTAGACGCGCCGGCCAATGCACCACCATTGGCGTGGAAATTCCACCTTCATGTGTCCAGTGCTTGAATAAACGAAAAGGCGCGTTGGAGACATTCGCCCAAGGCAGGTCATAACTCTGGTAAGTCAACGCATCCCCCGGTGTGACATGCGGATGATTGCCCATCTTGATCTTGCGCCCGTCAACCGTTGTGTCTGGATAGAACTTTGCCCAGCCATCTTCAGCCATAAACTCAGCACAGCCGCCGTTGTCTGACAAAAACAGAATTAGCGTGTTGTCGTATGTTCCATTGGCTTTCAAGGTCTCTAAGATGCGACCAATTCCCTGATCGACTCGATCAACCATTGCGGCAAAGGCAGCCATCTTGCTGGCTTCCCATGCCTGATGCGGCGCGTCTGACCAAGCCGGTGCACTTTCGTCACGCGGGCTGATGTCCCAGTTGGATTTCAACACGCGGTTGCCATTCATTTCCTCATGACGTGCCGTACGAATCGCGTCCCAGCCTTTGTCATACACCCCGTCATATTTGGCAATGTCTTCCGGGCGGGCATGCAACGGCCAGTGCGGTGCTGGATGCGACAAATACAAGAAGTACGGCTCATCTGCCGCAACGCTCGCCTCAATCATCTCGATGGATTTGTCCGTCAGCGCATCGGTGATATAAAAATCTTCGTCAAATTCGGTGATGGGGACACCGTTTTCTTCGAGCAAGTGAGGGGTGAAGAAGTGGGTGACGCCATCAAAGAAGCCGTAGAACTGATCAAACCCGCGCTGCTGTGGGGTTGGATGCTCTGGCCGTCCGATCTGCGCACGCACGTCGCGTGAGGTATCGAGGTCGCCGCCAACGTGCCATTTGCCAGCCATCATCGTGCGGTACCCTGCGGTTTTGAGGGCTTCTGCAATCGTCACCGTGTCATCTCGCAAGTAGCCCTGATAGGCGGGTGACACGCCCAGATTCGTACACATCTGCCCAATCCCTGCGGCGTGCGGATATTGGCCTGTTAGCATTGAGGCACGGGTTGGGCAACAGCGGGCACAGTTGTACATGCTTGACAATAGCGTGCCATTTTCCGCCATGTAATCTAAGTTGGGTGTCTGAATTTCTGAGCCCATCAGACCGAGATCTGAAAAGCCCATGTCGTCAACGAGTATGAGGATGATGTTGGGGCGAGTCATGATAGGTGAGAGTTGATAGTTGAGTTTGCTAAAAAGTTATAAGTGAGTAACGAGTGAATTTTACCTATGGGCGTGAAAATAGCATGCATATACTTCACTTTTTACCCTTCACTCCTCAGAAGCTCCGGCAACTTAGACGTTTGGCTTCAACTCTCAACTCTCAACTCTCCCCCTCACCCAATTCATCCTGAAATCTAAGATACTCTCCATTCATTCTCACGCTACAATGTAAGTACTAATTTCTTTACAGGAGGACAATTTATGGAATGGGTACTTGAAAACCCGACGACATTTTGGTTCTTAGCCGGACTAGTACTGATTGTCGTTGAAGCGATTGTGCCGGGCGTGGTTGTGATCTTCTTTGCGTTTGGGGCATGGATTACATCACTTGCGACCTGGCTCATCCCGATGCCGCTGGAAATCCAGCTGATGATTTTCTTAGTGACATCTGTACTGTCGCTGATTGCCTTGCGACGCTATGTGTCAGAATGGTTTATGGGCGTTGCTGGCGCAGAAGGCCGGGCGCTTAGTGACATCATTGGCAAGGAAGCTGAAGTCATCCAAACGATTGATTCAACCAACCTTGGCAAGGTGCGCTTCAAAGGCGCTGAATGGCAGGCTGAATCTGCCCAAGTCTTAGAAGTCGGCGAACGTGTGATCATCAAAGATCAAAAAAGCATTCGCCTCATCGTAGAAAGAATCTAAGAAACGTAGACGTTAGAGATCGTAAAACGACTATCGTCTATCCCCACTGAAAATACAGGAACGTGTAGTAACCAACGTTCCAAACAAACTAAAGGAGACCCTATATGTTGTCCAATCTATTAGTGATCGTCCCGCTGATCGCAGTTGTATTCTTTTTGCTCGTGCGCTACGTACGCGTGGTGCCGCAAAAGTCCGCTTACATTGTGGAACGCCTTGGGAAGTACAGTAAAACGCTTGAAGCAGGTCTACACTTGCTCATCCCTCTGATTGATCGCGTTGCCTACAAGCACACGCTCAAGGAACAAGCGCTGGATGTGCCACCGCAAATGTGTATCACCCAAGATAACATCAGCGTGGAAGTGGATGGTGTCTTGTACTTGCAAGTGCTAGATCCATATAATGCTTCATACGGCATTGACAACTACCTGTTTGCATCGATCCAGATTGCGCAAACCACCATGCGCTCGATCATCGGTAAGCTGGAATTGGATACGACGTTTGAAGAGCGTGATCGCATCAACTCTGAAATTGTGGAAGCTGTGGATATGGCATCTGATCCGTGGGGTGTGAAAGTCACACGCTACGAAGTCAAGAACATTATTCCGCCGCAAAGCATCAAGGATGCAATGGAAAAGCAAATGCGCGCAGAACGTGAAAAGCGGGCAACCATTGCAGAGTCTGAAGGTGAACAACAAGCAGTCATCAACCGCGCTGAAGCTGAGCGCTCAGAATTGATCTCACGCTCTGAGGGTGAAAAGCAACGCCGTATCAATGAAGCGGAAGGTCGCGCTGCAGAAATTGAAG
The DNA here is from genome assembly GCA_020630805.1 of Anaerolineales bacterium. GTDB lineage: Bacteria > Chloroflexota > Anaerolineae > Anaerolineales > UBA6668 > JAHDIM01. Next base: position 232 of record JAHDIM010000217.1, on the reverse strand, counting down.
CGGTAGCGCGTGCAACCGCGGCTGGTATTCGCGAAATTGCAACTGCAATCAATGAGCCAGGCGGGATGGATGCTGTGAACCTCCGCGTTGCTGAACAATACCTCGGTGAATTCGGGAAGATCGCAAAAGCCAGCAACACCATGATCTTGCCAGCCAACATGAACGATGTCTCCGGCGTCGTGGCAACCGCCACTAAAGTCTTTGAACAGATCAAGGACAAAGGCAAAGGCTA
>JAHDIM010000216.1 GCA_020630805.1 Anaerolineales bacterium | reverse complement strand
GGTGTTGTCCTAGCCGTTAGACCATACGGGCATCAACCAACAGTATGTTGTTAGCGAACAAAATTATAACGCTTCTTTTGCAGCAGAGTCAAGAAATCTATAAGCCTGCTGTAAAGCGTCCGACCGCGTTTGAAAGTGGACTTTGCGGATTGCTCAAAACGAGCGGCTGTCCGTTCAATAAGGCGTTGTTTTGCGCCGCGTCGTAGGGCACTTCAGCATGCATTTGCATGTTCAAGCGTTGCTCGACGGCGGAGCGCGTCATCATGGGATCTGGTGAGATGTTATTCAACACAAAGCGGAAGCGCGACTGATCTAACCCAAGTTCTTTGAGGGCGGTCAGCGTGCCGCGCAACGTGACAATGGAGCCCATGTCTGGGGCGAGCACCATCACAATATAAGCCGATTGGCGTAAGGAGGCGATTGTTGCTTCGTCTAGCCACGGCGAGCAGTCCAACACAATGTCACTGAAGTAAGACCCCAGCACATCATTGACCTTGGCAAACGCGCCAGATTGCAGGCCGCGCTGCTGCGCTTTCGGTGGCGCACTCAAGGTGTACAACCCACTCGCGTGCTTTGCCATCAGTTTCCCGACTTGGCGTTGATCTGGGTTTGCGCCCAAGTCTTCCCAGTTCGGATCTGGATTTTGGCGCAGTTGCATAGCCACATGCCCAACGGATGGACTCAGATCGACCAAGCACGTGCGTTTACGCATGCGGGTCAGTGCAGATGCCATATTCACGGCAACCGTTGTTGTCCCTACACCACCACGCAGTCCTAAGACTGAAACTAGGCGAGCGGTCTTCTTGGCACCGTTTACGGCTGGGGCTGGCGTTTGAACTTGCGCAGGGGCCGCAGCAACTGGCGCTGCGGCGACTGGCGCCGGAGCGGGTGCAACTGCGACTGGCGCGGGCTGCGCAACTGGCGCTGCTTGTACCACCGGCTGTGGCGCAGTCACTGCGGCAGACGCAACAGGGGCTGGCACCTCTTCAGGGGCATTGTCTTGATCGCGCAGTTGTTTTGCTTTGAGCAGTTCCGCAACTTTGGCGTTGAGCACGTCGTGCGTTACAGGCTTGGAAAGGTAAGCATCGGCGCCAGCGGCCATTGCAGCCTGATAGTCTGCGGGCTGGGCGCGTGCTGTCAAAATTAGAATTAGTTGCTCTTTTGTAGAGGCATTGGCCCGGACCCGGCGCGTGACTTGGTACCCATCCATATCGGGCATCATCACATCGCAGATCATCAGATCAAAGTTCTTTTGCGTGACGAGTTCAAGCCCGCTTAACCCACCTGGGGCAAGCGTCACTTCATGTCCACCGCGCTTGAGCATGACGCGGAGAATTTGCCGGACATCTAAATCGTCATCGGTTACTAGAATGTTTGCCATTTTGGCTCCAAAATCGTTTGGCGTTTTGTACCATCTTCTTCAATCACTATTAGCCAAACAGTTGCAAGTTACTGACCGTAATGTTTAGTAGCAGAGATAAAAGTGAAATAACGAGTCTTGCTACGCTGGTGTCCGCTACCTTGGTTCCTCAAGCAATGTATCGAAAACACCTAAACATTTAAACAATCACTGATTTTCATTATAACCAAAAACCGACCTCAAAAGAAACAGGCAATATTTGGGTAGATTAGGTTGGAACGCGTGAAATTCAACCACCATTGCGATTGTCGCATTTGTATATTATTCTCTACGCTCAACATACAACGATCTTAGTAAAGAATGACGCAAAGAACTATGCTTTTTTGCCTGAACCACGGCGGTTTAGCAGCCACATAGTTCTCACGATGGAGTAGCGATGACATCTGCTTTAGAAACCTTGAAAGCCTCCGAAAGAGAGGTGCACAACTTGACCATGACAGCCTATCTTTTAGGCTGGGATCAGGAAACATACATGCCAGACGGTGGGGCTCACGCCCGCGCCGAACAAATTGCAACCTTGGCAAAAATTGCGCATGAAAAGGGAACCCACCCTAGCTTAGATGCCATCCTCACTGCTGCTGCTGCTGAAGCGCCAGACGTCACCACAGATGACGGTGCGCTTGTCCGTTTTTCACGGCGCAAGTATGACCGCGCCCGCAAAGTTCCAACTGAGTTGGCAACAGAAATGGAAAAAGCTGCTTCACTAGGTCAACACGCTTGGGTCAAAGCGCGTGCCAATAATGACTACGCCAGCTTCAAGCCTTATTTAGCGCGTAATGTTGAGCTCCGTCGCCAGTTGGCAGAAGCACTAGGGTATGAAGACAGCATCTACGACCCACTGTTGGATGAATTTGAACCTGGCATGAAAGCCGCCGATGTCAATGCGATGTTCAACAGCATCAAAGATGATCTGATTGACCTCGTCGCCGCCATCTCTGAAAAGTCAGACGCGATTAGCGATGAAGTCTTACGCCGCGACTATGACAAGGACGGTCAACGCAAGTTTTCTAAGTGGGTCTCAGAAGCCATTGGCTACGACTACAGCCGCGGTCGCTTAGATGAAGTGGCGCATCCCTTCTGCACCACGTTCTCGACTAATGACGTGCGCATCACGACGCGCTACATGCAAAACTGGCTGTCTAGCTCGCTTTTCGGCACAATGCATGAAGCCGGACACGCGATGTATGAACAAGGCAGCAGCCAAACCCTCGAAGGGTTGCCAACTGCAGGCGGGACCTCACTGGGGATCCACGAATCGCAGTCACGCTTATGGGAAAACTTGGTCGGTCGGAACCGCGCGTTCTGGGACTTTGCCTATGGCGAATTGCAAAGCACCTTCCCAACTGCCCTTGGCGATGTGAGTGTGGATGAATACTATCGTGCCATCAACAAAGTGACGCCGTCGCTCATCCGCGTTGAAGCCGATGAAGTCACCTATAACCTACACATCCTGATCCGCTTTGAAATGGAGCAACTGCTGCTCAACGGCGACATCACTGTCGATGAAGCACCCAAGGTCTGGAACGACAAGTACGAAAAATACCTCGGCGTCACTCCACCAAACGATGCTGATGGCATTATGCAAGACGTGCACTGGTCTGCCGGGTACATTGGGTATTTCCCAACCTATTCCATTGGCAACTTACTATCCGTGCAAATTCTGGAAAAAGCCGTGGGCGATATTGGCGCAGTCGAGCCAATGTATGCGGCGGGGAATTTCCAACCTTTGCTTGGCTGGTTGCAAGACAACATCTACGTGCATGGCTCTAAGTTCATGCCAAAGGATCTGTTAGCCCAAGTGCTTGGCGGCCCAATGGACGCACGTCCTTATATGAACTATCTGACGAAGAAGTTCGGCGCGCTTTACGGGTTGTAGAGAGACTGAGACGCACTTAGATAGGGTTGTAGATTTGCCGCGGACGAGGCGGACGAGAAGGGATGAAATAAATTGATCCGCCTCGTCTTTCTCGTCCGCGGCTGTTTTTAACTCACAAACTGCGTTTGCTGAACCTCATACTGCGGCCCAGTGAACAAGACCTGCGTCGATTGTTCCGCATTCGCATAAATGACACCCTCGTCTGACACTGCCTCCACAATCCCTTCTATCGCCATAAACGGCGCTTTGACTTCCGCCAGATAGGTTTGCTGTACATGTTTTGAAAGCGCCTTGAGATGCGTGCGATAGAGCGCAGTCTTGGACAGAGCAACGTCACTCCACGGTCGCCAGGCCCACATAAACAGCATAAAGATGCCATTGCCCATAATGGCCAGCACCAAGGCATACCAAATGCCAATCGTGTCCCAGCCCAGCGTAAAGGCAAACAGATAGGCTAAGGCCGTCCCTACAATTGCGCGGAAAATGACGGTGGCAATCAGCGCTGGTACGGTATCTCCTGCCCCACGGAGTGCGCCCGTACAGCACATCGACATCCCAATAAACGGCAACCCAAACGCACTGATGCGTAAATAAGTAATCCCAGCGCTCATGAGCCCCGGCGTTGCTTCAGGGTCAAACAAGCGCAAAATTTGCGGCGCGAAGATATAGATCGGGAAGGCCATTAGAATGAGGAACAGCACCGACAGACTGACTGTAATGGTCCCCCAGCGCCGGGCTTCGGCAATCTGCCATTTCCCGACTGAGCGACCAACCAAGCTAGTTGCAGACACGCCTAAACCCAGCGTTGGCAGTAATGCCAGCGCTTCCAGCTGAATACCAATGGTCAAAGCCGCAACGCCCAATGTGCCTGCACTGGTGGCGGCAACAAAGCTAAATACCAGAATGCGCGCGCCATTGCGGAACACACCTTGAATGCCAGACGGCATCCCGATGGCAAAAATATCGCGCTGCATTTGCCAGTTCGGTCGGTAGCTGCCAGCGGTCAGCTTGAGCGCATTCCGATCGGTATAGATCAGCCAAAACGCGATGACCACTGCCAGGCCACGCGCAATTAGGGTACCCATGGCGGCCCCGCTAACGCCCATCGCAGCAATTGGCCCTAGCCCGAACATAAACACGTAATTGAGCCCCACATTGACGACATTCAAACTGCCATTGAGATACAACGGCGTGACGGTATCGCCCGCGCCTTGCATCAGCCGATCGATGATCATATTCAGGAATAGGAACGGCAGCCCTAAAAACAGCAATTGCAGATAGGCCTTCCCTAGCGCGACTGCTTCTGGGTCGCCAGCCTGATTCATCAGAGCCAGCAGCGTTTCCGCGCCAAAATAGCCGACAACACCAAGAACCGTCCCCAGCACCACTGCGGCTGAAATCGATTGACGAATAACGAGACTCTGCTGCTCAGGATCACGCGCGCCACGGGCTTGCGCAATCAGACTGATCGCGCCACCAGCAATCCCGAGGGCTAAGATCATAATCAGCATGCGGATCATGTTGCTCATGCCCACCGCCGCGATGGCAATCGGCCCTAGCCGTCCGACCATGACCGTATCGATGAGACTCACGAGAGTCTGGAGCAGGTTCGTCAGCATCACTGGCGCAGCAAGGGCCAAAATATGTTTGGACGCTTGCCAGTACGATAAATTCAGAACAGAGGGGAGGCTGCGGTTGGGTTTCAAAATGTCAGATGCTGGAGAAGTGCAGCACAATAAAGGTGGAATGATGATTATACTGGCGTCAACGGAGCATGCCTGTCTAAAGTAGAGATAAATATGTGCTCAAATGTTGTAACAAAACAAGAATTGACTCCAGTTGCACATTCGACTTCGCTCAGTGGAAGGCGCATCTGTGCTGCCCTCCTAAAAGCTCCATAGGTCATACAAGGGTATGTGAATTAAGATTTCATACTTTTGACTGGATCTTCATTCTTCGACAGAAAAAATGATGTGATACGCTCCCGCTGAGCGAAGCCGTCCGAAGGTAAGGCGCAGTCGAATGTGCAACTCAAGACTGTGATCTCTGACAAACCACAAAATTTGATCACACACTAGAGGTAATTTATGTCAACATCTTGTTAAAAAAAGGCGCGATCTTCACAGAACAAACGGCATTTGAAAAGTGCACTTTCATTAGCTGCGCTTTCCAAGCCGCATTTTTACAGTCTGCTTACACGAATGCGATAGGATTGATGTATCTGTAACACACTGTCCCGCTTTTTTAGGATCTAATCCATGATTTGCACTGGCTGTGGCGCGCCAATTGCGCCATCTTTACAACCGAGTTCATCCCAATGTCAGTATTGTGGCAAGGCTTACGTGCCGGAACACACGAAAAACGCTGGTGCGTCGCATCAGACGGCGGCGGGTTGTCCTGTCTGCCAGGTCGGGCTCGAACCAATCACGTTTGATGAACAATATCACGGCCATATTTGTCCGAACTGTCATGGTCTGTTGTTCAACCAGAAGACATTTAAGCGCTCCATCAAGACGCTGAAAGTGCATGACCAGAACTTTGAGGTGCCTCTAGGGACTCCTAATGTGGATCGACAAGTGCATTGTCCAGTCTGCAAAAAGGCGATGCACGCGCACCCGCATAAAGGCTCACGTAATATTTTGGTGGACACGTGCCAAACCTGCAAACTGATCTGGCTGGACGAAGGTGAATTTGATCAGGCGATTGCAGCTGAGAGTGGCAAAACCAGCTCAAAACCGCGTGATAACGCGCACCCAGCCAAACAAAAGAAGAAATATTCTGAGCCAAAACGTGCGCCCAAGCGGGTTGGGTTGCCACAAAAAGAGCTCAAGAAAGGCTTGAAGAAGATCAAGAAAAAGGCCAAGTTTGACCTGTTTGATATCTTGGAAGATATTTTTGATTAGCTTTGATGCGCATCAAGGGTTAAGCATTCGCAAAGACAAACTCATTTCTGCTTGCTAAAACGAAAGCACACATGTCATACATTCGACGTTGCTCAGTACAAGATGACGTGACACCGGTTTAGTGGACAAAAAAATAAGTCAGATCCGTCCGTTTGTAATTGCCGCTTGCTCAAAGGCAAAGGGCGATAAGTTGTTACTTGTCGAATGTATCCCGCACACGCCATCTAAAATTCTGACTTTATTGTGCCTCGTTCCCGTTCGGCTTCGCTCAGGGCAAGCTGTGCACGGGATGACACGTAATCGCAAGCATCGGCTAGCAGAA
>JAHDIM010000012.1 GCA_020630805.1 Anaerolineales bacterium | reverse complement strand
GCTCAACTGCAACGGGCAACATCAGTACGACTGACGGCGCAACCGTTGGCTTTACCAACAACGGCGATGGCACCTTCACCATTGATGAACTCGCCTCAGGCGACAGTGTTGCCTTTGATATTGGCTTGCTGGTTTCTTCAGACTTCCAAGGTACAACGCTCATTAACTGGGCGGAAATTTCAGACGCCTCTGACTCAGACGGTGGCGGTACTGCACTTGACTTTGATAGCGTGCCGGACGGTACCAACTTCAACCAAGACGGTGAAACCAACGATCTGAACGACGATAACGTTATTAATGAAAGCGGCAAGGCCGGGGGTGATGAAGATGATCATGACCCTGCTGTCTTGACTGTCACCCAAACCTTTGACCTTGCGCTCAAGAAAGAATTAGCAAGTGCAGGGCCGTTTGCACCAACCGATACCGTGTTGTTCACCATTACGGTTTACAACCAAGGGACGTTGGACGCTTACGACATTGATGTTGCTGACTATGTGCCAACCGGCATGACGTACAACAACGGCAGTTCAACGGCAACTGGTACGCTGACAACAGCGGGGGCTACTGATGTTGCTTTCACTAACAACGGTGATAGCACCTTCACCATTGCTGAATTGGCAAAGGGTGACAACGTAAGCTTCACAATCGCCTTGACGATTGATGCTGACTTTACTGGCAGTGAATTGATCAACTGGGCGGAAATCTCAGATGCGTCTGACACACCAGGCGGTGACACCCGCACGGACGTGGACAGCACGCCAGATAACACCAACTTCAATCAAGACGGGGAAACGAACGATCTTGATGATGACAATGTGATTGACGAAGACGGTAAGAATGGCGGTGATGAAGATGATCACGATCCTGCATCGCTGGTCGCGACCCGCTTTGACTTGGCACTTGATAAAGTTCTCAAGACTGACAGCGTCGTAGCTCCTGGCCAAACCGCAATCTTTACCATCAAGGTTTACAACCAAGGTGATGTGGACGCCTTCGACATTGACGTTGTTGACTACATCCCTGCGAACTTGACGTACAGCGCTGATGGCTCAACCGCTACCGGCACTGTAGACACCACAAACGCTGCAACCGTTGGTTTTACCAACAACGGCGATGGCACATTCACAATTGATGAACTTGTCGCTGGCGACAGCGTTGCGTTCGACATTGCCTTGACAGTTTCAAACGACTTCCAAGGCACGACGCTCATCAACTGGGCTGAAATCTCAGATGCGTCTGATGAAGACAATGGTGCAACCCGCCTTGACATCGACAGCACGCCAGATAGCAGCAACTTCAACCAGCCGGGCGAAACCAATGACTTGAACGACGACAACGTAGTCGATCAAGACGGTAAGAACGGTGGCGATGAAGATGATCATGATCCAGCGGTCTTGACGGTCACGCAAACCTTTGACTTGGCCCTCAAGAAAACGTTGGTCAGTGAAGCGCCATTTGCACCGGGCGACCCCGTGACATTTGCCATTACGGTGTACAACCAAGGCACGTTGGATGCCTACGACATTGACATTGTCGACTACATTCCAACAGGCATGAGCTACAGCGCTGCCGGTTCAACTGCGACGGGCGATTTGACGACCACCGCAGCCGCAACCGTTGGCTTTACCAACAATGACGACGGCAGTTTCACCATCGCGACCCTCGCGAAAGGTGACAGCGTTGTCTTCAACATTGAACTGCAAATTGCAGAAGACTTCATTGGTAGTGACCTGATCAACTGGGCCGAAATCTCAGATGCGTCAGACACGCCTGATGGTCCAACCCGTGAAGACGTGGACAGCACGCCAGACGGCGAAAACTTCAACACACCTGAAGAAACCGATGACCTAGATGACGATGATGTCATTGACGAAGACGGCAAGAACGGCGGCGATGAAGATGATCATGATCCAGCAAAGATCACGGTCACGCGCTTTGACTTGGCGCTGAACAAAGTGTTGACGACAGCAACCACGGTTGCCCCGAACGACACTGCAGTCTTCACCATCACCATTTATAACCAAGGCGATGTAGACGCTTACGATATCGATATCGTTGACTACATCCCTGCAAACTTGAGCTACACCGCGACCGGTTCAACCGCGACTGGTGATGTCAGCACAAACTTTGCGGCGACTGTTGGCTTTGTCAACAACGGCGATGGCACCTTTACCATTGCTGAATTGGCAGCTGGCGACAGCATTAGCTTTGATATTGGCTTGTTGGTCTCCAATGACTTCCAAGGCACCGAGTTGGTCAACTGGGCAGAAATTTCTGACGCGTCAGATGAACCGGGCGGGACAACTCGCGTTGACATCGACAGTACGCCAGATGCAACCAACTTCAATCAAAACGGCGAAACCAACGACTTTGACGATGACAACGTTGTCAACGAAGACGGCAAGAAGGGCGGTGATGAAGACGATCACGACCCAGCCTTGCTGGTTGTGACGCAAACCTTTGACCTTGCGCTCAAGAAAGAGTTGGTCAGTGAAAGCCCATTTGCACCAGGTGATCCCATCACCTATGCCATTACGGTTGTCAATCAAGGCACATTGGATGCTTACGACATTGACGTCGTGGACTACGTGCCAAGTGACATGACCTACACCGTTGCTGGTTCAACGGCGACCGGTGACTTGGTCACTGAAAACGGCGCAACTGTCGCCTTCACCAATAATGATGATGGCACCTTCACCATTGCTGAACTTGCAAAGGCCGACTCTGCAACCTTCAACATTGTGCTGACCATTGATCCACAATTTGTGGGCACAGACATCATCAACTGGGCGGAAATCTCAGATGCATCAGATGCACCTGACGGCCCAACCCGTGAAGACATTGACAGCACGCCAGACGGCGAAAACTTCAACACCCCAGAAGAAACCGACGACCTTGATGACGACGATGTCATTGATGAAGACGGTAAGAACGGTGGTGACGAAGATGATCACGACCCAGCGAAGATCCGCGTGTCGCGCTTTGACTTGGCACTCGATAAGGTCTTGGTAACCGAAGGTGAAATCTTCCAAGGCCAAACTGTGACCTTTACCGTCACGATTTACAACCAAGGTGACGTACACGCGTACGACATCGACGTTGCGGATTACGTCCCAACTGACATGGTCTACACGGTAGCTGGCTCTACAGCCACTGGCGACCTCACTACGAGCGCTGGTGTAACTGTTGGCTTTACCAATAACGATGACGGCACCTTCACCATTGATGAACTTGCGGTTGAAGACAGCGTAAGCTTCGACATTGCAATGACCATTGATCCTGACTATCAAGGGACTTTGATTGTCAACTGGGCTGAAATCTCAGATGCGTCTGATGAAGACGGCGGCGACACCCGCATTGACGTTGACAGCATCCCAGATGCCAACAACTTCAATCAAGACGGTGAAACCAACGACCTTGACGATGACAATGTCATTGATGAAGACGGTCGCCAAGGTGGTGATGAAGATGATCACGACCCAGCACCAGTCGTTGTCACGCAAATCTTTGACTTGGCGCTGACCAAGGTCTTGAAGAGCGTTGAACCATTCAGCCCTGGCGATACGGTGATCTACACAATCAACGTCATCAACCAAGGCACGCTGAACGCGTACGACATCGATATTGCCGACTACATCCCAGACGGTATGACTTACACCAACGCTGGTGAAGTCGAAGAGTGGGAACTTGAAACCACTAACGACGTTTTGGTCAACCTGATCAAGAACGGCGACGGGACCTTCTATATTGAAAGCTTGCCGCATCATGACGATGTTAGCTTCGATATTTCATTGACCATCAATGAAGACTTTGAAGGTAGCTTGCTGACCAACTGGGCCGAAATCTCAGATGCGACGGATACGCCAGGCGGCACAACTCGTGAAGACATTGACAGCACACCAGACGCTGAAAACTTCAACCAAGACGGCGAAACCGATGACCTCGACGACGACAACGTTGTCGACCAAGACGGTAAGAATGGCGGCGACGAAGACGATCATGATCCAGCCCAAATCTTGGTGACCCGTTTTGACTTGGCGCTCAAGAAGACGCTGGTCACGGAAGGCCAAATCAGCCGTGGTGATGATGTCACCTTTGCGGTGACGGTCTACAACCAAGGCGATGTGGCGGCTTACGACGTTGAAGTCACGGACTACATTCCAACCAGCATGACCTACGTTGGCTCAAACGCTGCTGACGTCACTGCGTCTGATGCAGATGCAGCAGTGGTTGTTACCGACAATGGTGATGGCACCTACGGCATCGACACGATTGCGGTTGGTGACAGCGTCACCTTCGAACTGACCTTGGCACTTGACCCAAGCTTTGAAGGCACGTTGGTTGTCAACTGGGCGGAAGTCTCAGCCGGGGCAGATGATCCAGGTGAAGACTCACGCACTGACATTGACAGCACGCCAGATGGTGACAACTTCAACCAACCTGAAGAAACCAACGACCTTGATGACGACGATGTCATTGATGAAGACGGCAAGAAGGGCGGTGATGAAGATGATCACGATCCAGCGCCAGTGACCATTACGCCACTGCACAGCTTGGGGAACCAAGTCTGGGAAGACACCAACGAAGACGGTCTGATTGACGATGGTGAACCATTGTTGGCGGGTATCTGGGTTGAACTATGGCAAGACGCTGACGCAAACGGCCAACCAGATGATCTGAATGCGGACGGTGTGATTGACCAATTCGACATGCTCGACATGGATACCACCGATGAAAACGGTCTGTATCTGTTTGAAGATTTGCTCGCTGGGACTTACTTGGTCTCAATTCCAGCTGTGGAATGGGTCGACGAAAACGGCGACCCAGGCCCATTGGCTGGCATGGTCTCAACTCCAGGCGACGTACAGTCAGATGACGACAACAACGACAACGGGATTGACCCAGCCAACCCAGGTGACGACGTCTGGTCCGCACCAGTCGTCCTTGGTGACGGCGAACCAAATGGTGAAGATCCAGACAATGATCTGATCACGCCAGATAACGATGAAAACTTGACGGTCGACTTCGGTTTCATCCCAACCTACTCAATTGGGAACCAAGTCTGGCTGGACAACAACGACAACGGTCTCATTGAAGCCGACGAACCATTGCTGGAAGGCATTTGGGTCGAACTCTGGCAAGATGCTGACCAAGACGGTCAACCAGATGACTTGAACGACGATGGTGTCATTGATGACAGCGACATGCTGGCCATGGACACCACCGATGCAGATGGTCTGTACTTGTTTGACTACTTGCCAAAGGGTGAGTACCTCGTCAGCATTCCAGCAATTGAATGGGATGATAACGGCACACCTGGTCCTTTGGCTGGGCATCGCTCATCAACGGGCGCGACCAACGACGACAGCGACAACAATGACAACGGGATTGATCCTGCGAACATTGGTGACGATGTCTTCTCAGCAACAATCTCATTGGGTAACGACGAACCAACGCTGGAAAATCCAGACAATGACGTCAACACCCGTGATGAAAACGAAAACTTGACCATTGACTTTGGTTTTGTGCCGGTCTACAGCTTGGGGAACCAAGTCTGGGAAGACAGCAACAACAACGGCATCATTGATGCTGGCGAACCGTTGCTGGCAGACATCTGGGTCGAACTCTGGCAAGACGCAGACGGCGATGGCGTTGCTGACGACTTGAATGACGACGGTGTCATTGATGAAGCCGATATGTTGGCGATGGATACCACCGACGCTAACGGGTTCTACTTGTTCGATGAATTGGATGCGGGCCAATACTTGGTCTCAATTCCAGCAGTTGAGTGGGTGGATGCTGATGGCAATCCAGGTCCGTTGGATGGCTACTCATCTTCAACCGGAGACGAACAACAAACGTTGGACGGCAATGACAACGGGATTGATCCTGAAAATCATGGCGAAGACGTGTGGTCAGGCACCATCATTCTTGGCAACGACGAACCAACTGGTGAAGATCCAAGCAACGACAATGTCACGCCAGACAACCAGTCTGACCTGACCATTGACTTTGGTTTCTACTACAACTTCGACTTGGCACTCAAGAAGACGTTGGTAACCGAAGCTGACATCATTGAACCGGGTGATGACATCACGTTCCGCATTACGGTCTACAACCAAGGTGTGGTGGATGCATTCGCCATCGGTGTGATGGATCACAGCCCAGAAGCGTTGATCTACAAGAGTAGCAATGCTGCTGCTGTCACGACGACAGAAGCCGGTAATGCAGTGGTCCTAACCGATAACGGCACCAACGAAGACGGCCTGATGAGCTTCTCAATTGACAGCTTGGCTGCTGGTGATAGCGTTGCGATAGACGTGACCTTTGAAATCGACTTTGAATTCGAAGGGGATAGCATTGTCAACTTGGCTGAAATCACTGAAGCCGATGACGACGAAGATCCAGACAACGAACCGCCAGTTGACATCGACAGCGTTCCAGACACCGACCCTGAAAACGACGGTGACCCGAAGAACGACGAAACTGACGAAGACGGTAAGAACGGCGGTGACGAAGACGATCACGATCCAGAAGAAGTGCCATTGCGCATTCCATTGTTTGACCTTGCGCTCGACAAGAAGTTGACGCCAGATCAAGGCACTTTTGTGCCAGGCGGTGACGTCCAGTTTGACATCACGGTCTACAACCAAGGTCAAAAAGATGCGTTCCGCATTGGCGTGACCGATCACCCACCAGTCGGCTTGACCTACAAGAGCAGCAATGCTGCTGATATCAGCGAAACGGCTGACGGTAACGCGGTGACAGTCGTAGACAATGGCGACGGTACGTTTGAAATCGATGCCTTGCAAGTTGATGATTGGGTGACGATCACCGTCACAATGACCATTGGTGACAACGTTCAGGGTGAACTGGTCAACTTGGCTGAAATTGACTCAGCGGATGATGATGACAATCCAGATGATGAACCACCAGTAGATCTCGACAGCACGCCAGATGGTGACCCAGATAACGATGGCGAACCAAAAGACGACGTGATTGACGAAAGCGGCAAAGACGGCGAAGACGAAGACGACCACGATCCTGCGGTGATCAATGTTACGCCATTGGCCGAAATTGGTGACACTGTTTGGTACGACAACAACTACGACGGCCTGCAAACCGATGGTGAGCCAGGTGTTGAAGGTGTGACGGTCAACTTGTACGACGAAAATGACGAGCTTGTTGGTACGACCACAACGGACGCAAACGGGAAGTACATCTTCACCGACTTGCTGCCAGCAGTGTACTCAATTGAGTTTGTGATTGACACCTTGCCTGAAAACTTTGTGCCAACGTTGCACAATGCCGGTTCAGACGACGCTGCTGATAGCGATGGTGATCCACAAACGGGGCGCACTATTCGCACCAGTCTTGAGGCTGGCGAAAGCGATATGACCTGGGACTTCGGGATCTACCAACCAGCCGGTCTAGGGGACTATGTCTGGTTTGATCTTGACGGCGACGGCATCCAAGATGACGACGAAACGCCAATTGCTGACGTGACTGTCCGCTTGCTTGATCCAAATGGCTCAGTGCTCGGTACGACTGTGACCGACAGTGACGGCTACTATGAGTTCGTTGGCTTGATGCCAGGCGACTACATCGTTGAATTTGTGCCACCAGCGGGCTTCGGCTTCACGCTGCACCACGAAGGCTTAGACTCGGCTGCGGACAGCGATGCGGACCGCTCAACAGGGCGCTCTGAGGTCGTGAGCTTGGAAGCAGGTGAGTTTGATCCAACGATTGATGCCGGTTTGGCTAGTGGTAGCGTATTGGCTGCGATTGAAGAAGCGATTGCTGCGCGCATTGCGCCACCAACGCCGACTCCAACACCAGTACCGCCAACGCCAACGCCTGTACCAGTTGTTGCGCAAGCACAGTCTTTGACCGCACCTGTCATTACCAAGACGAGCGACCGCAGCGTGGCAACTGTTGGTGATGTCGTGACGTACACGATCAATGCGACCAACACGAACAGTGCAACCATCACTGGGGCGATTGTGACCGACATCTTAGACTCACGTCTAGACTACGTCAGTGCGCAATCGACCCGTGGCACAGTTGGCTTTGATGCGAGTACCCGCGCGGTTCGCGTTGAAGTTGGCGACATGGCTGCTGGTGAAACGGTTGCGATCACACTAAGTGTTCGCATCAACAACACCGCATCTGCGCCAGACCGCATTGACAACGTCGCAGACATTGTGGCGAGCAACACCGCCGGTGCGCGTTCAACGCCAGCCAGCGTGCAGTTGATCCCGAATCAGATCCCAACGACGGGGTACTACGGGACAACGCCAGCGAGCTTTGCAGTGTATGGTATTGTCATCGCCTTATTGCTGGCAAATGCCGCGACCATTGCTTTGAAACGCCGCGAAGAACTTAGCAGCTAAGCGAACGGTTCGACGCAAATTTGAAACAAGCCCAGTGCAAAACACTGGGCTTGTTTTTGTTAACCTGTTCTTTGGTCTCACTAGCCTGAGTTCTGGATAACGCTTTTGAATATATTACGCAAGCTCAGCCTCCTCTATTGCTCTCAAGTATTAGAAATGCGTTCAATTAGAAAGACAATGCTTATTCAGAACTCAGGCTACCTAGTTTTACAGCGTGTTTCTTAACATTGTGCGAAATAAGCCAATTAAGTCTAAATTTTCTACATGCGACTTCACGTAACAATGAGATTACATTAAATCAACATGTGATTTAAGACAATCATTGCCTTATTAGTCCTGTTTATGTGAGATCCATCTCGGAACTCCATCGTCGCCACACTCTCCTAAGCAGGATGGCCTTCAACGTAGCACCAGCAATCAGCCTAAACAATCTCATTACGTAGCCGACCGCTTGTACTAAGTGCGTACTTTGCTTGTCAGATTCGGATCAAACAACGCCGTTTTATTGGTATCTCTGATTCTGTCGATGGAATGCGTGAGCGGTCAACTCAGATAGGTATTTATGTTACGACCCCTCAACAAATTGTTATCGGTACCCTCTTTTCGCTTTCAGATTACCAAACGTACTCTGCAGTCTAGTCTCTACTTGGCCTTTCTTTTTGGAGTTGTCTCTGTTGTAGAGGCGTCTACGCTGCTTGTGCCATTACCCGTTCATCCAATCGTAGATGTATTTTATTTGCCAGTTCCTGAAGATGAAGTGCACACGGCAATTACTAGCATTTACCCTGACCATACGACCTGTGGGGCGGTTGCAGCTGGGAATCCACCGTCTGATCCGGTGTATAGCTATAGCTCCATTGTGATTGGGTTTGACAATACGGTTATCTATTACGATCACTGGGAAGATGGCTATGAAGCCGATATCTACAATACAACCGAGACCACAACGGTTGCATGGGGCGATGGTGACGCTGCTAATGGATTCCATCCAGACTTCCCTTCAGATGTTTTCTCTGCTGGTGACGTCATTATCTTGGAAACAAGCGTCAACCACGATGACTTAGGCGCTAGCATTATTTATGACGGACGTGACAAGATTATGTCTAGCGATACGGTTCAGGTGAACCGCATGGCATGGTTACACGAGTCTTCTACATTGCTGGCCGGGGCGTTAGAAGTGTATCCGACCAGTATTTGGGGTACGGAATATATTGTGCCGGTGGGGGAAGACACCATTGCTGCCACGGACGAACCATTTGAATACACCGTCGTGAGCATTATGGCGGCTGCAGACAATACGGAACTTTACCGGAACGGCGGGCTTGTCACGACTCTGAATGAAGGGGAAAGCATTCTCCTCGACGATGCCAATGAAGGCGATGTGATTACGGCGAGTAATGACATCCAAGCCAATTTGATTACGGGCGATATTTGCTCTAACTATGAAAGTCGCTGGTATAGCCTGCTACATACAGGTATCTGGAGCTACCAATACTACACGCCGGTCAGCTCATCCGGCACAGATCCGGTGTCAGACTATGATCCAACCTGGATTTATCTCTTCAATCCAGATCCTGACAATTCGATCACCGTAGACTGGACCAGTGATGGTTCGGCGCAAACGGCAGTTGTGGTTCCTGCGGGAAGCTCTGCGCAGGTCATTGTGACCGCTGGCGCTTCTGAATTTCACACGAATGACGAAAGCCTCTTTTACGCAATCGCATTAATCGATGCGGATGGCATTGACACGTTAGTTCCTGGTTCAATCAATGACGGGGCGACGCACGATTGGGGGTATACGCTGTCTCCGCTGACATCGCTGACGCCGCAAGTCATTGTGGGGTATGCCCCAGGTGATGACCCCACTTATACGCTCTCTTCCGAAAACTCAGCGCCAATTTGGTTCACCGCGGTGCATCCACCGTCAAGCGTGGGGAGTGGCGACATTGACGTTTGTATCGACTATTTGGGTGACGGCGGGGCGCTTGGTACAGATCCGTTCACGTATGACACCACCATGACCGTTGGGCCGCTTACCCAAACGCGCCTGTATACAGACGTAGATGGGAATGATATTCCAGATAATCCCGCTGACCAAACAGGCACGCGCTTGTGGGTTTGCGACGGGAGTGGTGCGATGCTGAGCGCTGCGTATGGGCAAGATCCAAACACGGCTAGCGGCGGCTCACCGGCGATGGATGTTGGGTATGGCATTCCCAATGCACCGCTTCAGACCATCAGTAAGAATGCAACGCTTGGCAACGATGTCAACGGCAACGGGCTGTTTGATATTGGCGACACCGTGTCCTATGAACTGATCGTGCGAAATAAATCGGCGGTGGCAATGCCAGCCAGCACGCTGACCACTTATGATCCGCTTCCAAGTCACGTGGCCTACATTGATGGCTCAACTGAAGTCAATGACAGTCCTATTGCAGATGCTGGCGTTACCAACTTTCCATTAGACGAAGGTGGTTATGTGTATCCATCTGAGTTGTTGCCAAACGAAACATACACCATTACGTTTGACACGATGATTGTGGAACGTCCCGCCGGTGGTGAAGTCTGTAATACAGCGACAGAAACCAACGGTTTCTACTCTGATGGTCAAAACACAACGACAGGGACGGCCTGTTTTACAGTTCAAGAGCCTAGTCCGGCCGTGCAAATTGTCAAAACTGCTGGCACGGCTGCCGATGGTGAAGTCTTTACCACAGGCGCTGGTGATGTCTTGTACACCTATGTCGTCACGAATACTGGCTCAACGCACCTAAGTGACCTTGTCATTACAGATGACGCTGGCACGCCGGGTGATAACAGTGACGATGTCACCCTAACAAGCACAGAGTGTTCAGATCTTGCTGGGCCGCTTGCGCCAAGTGCTGACCTAACGTGTACGACGACAATTTCAGTCTCAGGCGACACGACCAACATCGCAGACGTGACCGGCAATCCAACTTTGCCAACAGGCGACGATATTGATGGTTTGACGGATCCAACAGATGACGATGATGCGGTCGTCCAAGTCTTTGAGGCGAGTATTCAAATTGTGAAAACGGCGGCTGACGCTGCTGATGGGGAAACATATGTATTTGGAGGCGGAGACGTTACCTATACCTATGTCGTTACAAATACCGGTGGAACCTATCTGAGTGACATCTCTATTGTGGATGACGCTGGGACGGCTTCTGAGACTGATGATGATGTTACCCTGACCAGCATGGACTGTGCCGATCTCTCAGGTCCACTGGCGCCCACAGAAAGCTTGACGTGTACAACGACACTGACTGTCAGCACGAATACCACCAATATTGCGGAGACAACTGGGAATCCTACAGAAGCTGACGGCACTGATATTCCAAGCATCTCTGATCCAACCGATGATGACGACGCAGTTGTTGAAATTGCAGCCGCTGGTGTTCAAATCGTCAAAACGGCTGGCACAGCCGCAGATGGCGAAGTGTTCTATTCTGTCGCAGGTGATGTGCTTTATACCTATGTGGTGACTAATATTGGCAGCACTTATCTCAGCGATCTGACGATTGTGGACGACGCTGGTACTCCAAGCGACGCAAGTGATGATGTGACCTTGACCGACGCAAGTTGTGCTGAACTGGCTGGACCTCTGGCCCCAGACGCTAGTCTGACCTGTACTACAACCATCAGCGTGACAACAGATACAACGAATATCGCTGTTGTGACAGGCAACCCAACGCTGTCAGATGGCACTGACATTGCGGCACTGACAGACCCGACTGATGCCGATGATGCCGATGTTGTCGTACCGATCTCAGCGATTGAAATTATCAAAACTGCTGGTGATGCTGCTGACGGGGAAGTCTATTCCTCTGGCGCGAGCGATGTGACGTATACCTACGTTGTCACGAATACGGGCAATATCCATCTGAGCGATATCACCATTGCAGATGACGCCGGTAGTATCGCTGACACCAGTGATGACGTTACGCTGACCGACGCAGACTGTGCTGACTTAGCTGGACCACTGGCACCAACCGAAAGTGTCACGTGTACTGCAGTGCTGACGGTTGACACAGATACCACCAATATTGCTGAAACCACTGGCAACCCCACCACAGAGGATGGGACTGATATTCCAGACGCTACTGACCCAACTGACACGGACGATGCTGTCGTCGATGTCCCAGGTCCTGGCGTTTCGATCATCAAAACCGCTGGTGATGCTGCCGATGGTGACACCTATCTTTTTGCTGGCGGCGATGTCACATATACCTACGTTGTCACAAATACTGGCGATTCGTATCTCAGCGACCTGATTATTGTGGATGACGCTGGGACACCTACCGATACGAGTGACGATGTCATGTTGACCAGTACAGAGTGCGCTGACTTGGCTGGGCCTGTTGCGCCAGAGGCAAATGTAAGTTGTACGACAACCTTAGCTGTCACCGTTGATACGACGAATATTGCGACAGTTGAGGGAAATCCAACGCTCGAAGATGGAACCGACATTCCAAGCCTAGACAATCCCAGTGACGATGATGACGCAGATGTCGTAATTGCTATTCCTGGCATTTCAATTGTCAAAACTGCGGGAGACGCTGTAGATGGCGAAGCGTTTATCAATGGCAGTGGGGAGGTAACGTATTCCTACACTGTCACGAATACGGGTAATACCTACCTAGCTGATATTTCGATTGTAGATGATGCGGGTACTGCTAGTGACACAAGCGATGATGTCACGCTAACCAGCGCCGATTGTGCCGAACTTGCTGGTCCAATTGCGCCGGATGCTGTCGTTACGTGTTCTATGAACTTGACCGTTACAGTGGACACAGTCAACGTCGCGGTTTCAACCGGCACGCCAACGTTCGAAACGGGCGACCCAATTCCAGAGGTCGATGATCCAACTGATGACGATGACGCTGAAGTGGATGTCCGGACGCCCGCAATTGAGGTCGTCAAGACGGCTGGGGACGCAGCAGATGGCGAAATTTTTGAAACGGTCGCCGGAACGGTCACTTACACCTATGTTGTGACGAATACGGGTGACACGCACCTCATTGATTTGTCCATTGTGGACGATGCTGGGACCGCTAGCGATACCAGCGATGATGTCTCACTTACCAGTACTGAGTGTGCCGATCTCGCAGGCCCGCTCGCACCAGATGCAAGCGTAACCTGTACCCTAGATTTGGACGTGACTAGTGATACCACCAATGTTGCGGTCGTAGACGGGACGCCAACCTTAGATGATGGCACGACCATTCCAACATTAGACAATGTTTCGGATGAAGACGACGCTGAAGTTGAAATGCTGTTTGACTTGGCTTTGGAAAAATCGTTGTCTGCCGGTCAAGATGTTCAAATTGTGGCTGGTTCTGATGTCTCGTTTGACATAACGGTCCACAATCAGGGCGCTAAGGCCGCGTTTGCGATTGGCGTTATTGATTATCTGCCGACTGGTCTGACTTACAAGTCATCAACTGCGGCTAACGTTACCACCAGCGTCGCAGGAAATGCCGTCTCGGTTGCAGACAATGGCAATGGGACCTTTGTGATTGATACTATTGCTGTTGATGACAGTGTGACCTTTAGCTTGGTTGCAACAGTTGGCGCAACTGTTTCCACTGACCTGACAAATGCTGCTGAAATTACAACCGCAGACGACGATACCGATCCTGACAATGGCACGCCAGTTGATATTGACAGCACTTTTGATGCTGAGGATGGCAACACACCGGGGGAAACCGCGCCGGATCTTGTTGCTGGCGACTTGAACAGTACTGACCCAGATGGAAACGGAACACCAGATGAAGATGATCATGACATTGTTGCTGTTCCAATTGCACAGCCTGCTTCGGTAGGGGATTTCGTTTGGGAAGACGCCAATGGCAACGGCTTGCAAGATGTTGGTGAAGCTGGCATTGCAAACGTTACTGTCAACTTGTATGACGACAATTCTCAGCTTGTACAAACAACGAGAACGGACAGTTCTGGCAAGTATCTGTTTACAGATGTAAGGGCTGGGGTGTATTACATTGGCTTTGATACTGCCTCTTTGCCGACAGGGTATGTCCTTAGCCCTGCAAATGCAGGCAGCGATGACGCGATTGACAGTGATGCGAACTCAGCAACTGGAAATACACTGCGTTTCACCCTGACGAGTGGCGAAGCCGATCTGAGCTTAGATCTAGGTGCATTCGCGCAAGGCAAAATTGGAGACAAAGTCTGGGTTGATATTGATGGCGATGGCGTTCAAGATGACACCGAGGCTGGCGTAGAAAACGTCACTGTCCGGTTGGTCAACCTGAATAGGGATGTGTTAGCAACTACCATCACTGACGGGCAAGGACGTTATGAATTTGTGGGCTTGCCTGCTGGTACCTACCTTGTTGAATTTGTTCTGCCGTCTGGCTATGGGTTTACGCGCTATCACGAAGGCTTAGACTCAGCACTCGATAGTGATGCAGACCGGGCGACGGGGCGCACAGAACCGATAGTATTGCGCAGCGGTGAGAGCAATCTAACGGTCGATGCTGGCTTAGCAACGGGGAGTGTTTTGTCAGCAATTGAAGAAGGTATGTCGGCAAGTGGCGCTGCTCCTACGCCAGCACCAACAGCAACGCCAATTCCGGTTGCGTCGCTAGCCTCTAGTCTAGTTGTGCCGGAAGTGACGAAGAGTAATGATCGCGCGATTGTCACCGTTGGCGATATTGTGAATTACACCATCAATGTGCGAAATCCGAATAACGAAACGATGACAAATGCCGTTGCCTTGGATGTTTTGGATTATCGCCTTGATTTTGTAAATGCGGTGTCACCGCAAGGCACTGTCATGTATGACGCTGGCACCCGCACGGTCCGTGCTGCGCTTGGCGATCTTGCTCCAAACCAGACTGTTGCGCTGGTTGTGACGGTGCGTGTCAACAACAATGCAAAAGCGCCGGACCGCATTGACAACGTAGCGGAAGTGACGGCAAACAATGTAGAAACGGTTGTGCGTTCGAATGCGGTAAGTATTCAAGTGATCCCAGACCAAATTCCAACCACCGGCGCGTTTGGAAATACTCTAGAAAGTTTCATTGTATATGCCATTGTAATTACGCTATTGCTCACAAATGTGGGAACGGCTATTTACAAGCGGCGTGAGTTAGGGGCGCCTAACAGATGCAATTTCTTTGTCTAAAATAAAAATGAGGCCTCAGCGGAATCTGCTGAGGCCTCTTTAGTTAAGGTTCAGGGCGTGCATATTTTTTTTAGACAGCTGTCTCAATAATTCCTAAATTTTGTCTAGATTTGCGTCTTTGGCCTAAATAATGTCTGAAGAATTTATCCCTCCCCAAGCTGTAATGTAAAGATGGTTATAAGTTGAAAAACTAAAAAAGGTAACTTCTTTATCAGTAAAGCTATTGTGGGAATTAGTAACGGTATATGACAAGCTTCAAGCTCATGCATTCAAAAACGGATCGAAAAGCGATCCTCGTTTTTTCAGCAGCCTTGGTTTTTGGGCTGCTGTTTTCAGTAATTGGCCTACAGTCTGTAGACGCAGGATTTTTTGGCAAGCGCGCCTCTGAGACACGAAATGTATCGCATGGCGTG
This sequence comes from Anaerolineales bacterium, assembly GCA_020630805.1. GTDB lineage: Bacteria > Chloroflexota > Anaerolineae > Anaerolineales > UBA6668 > JAHDIM01. The sequence continues at coordinate 20,537 of JAHDIM010000012.1, read as the reverse complement.
CCAATGGACGCTATTCTGGCTGCGATGCAGCAAGATAACGTGACCTGTGATTCAACGTATTCTTCACCGACGGTAACCGGCACATCTGGATCTGTAGATGGAACTGGATTTTGGACATATGCCTACACAGACTTGGATGGCAACCAAGGGGTTGCATTTTGTATTGAATTTGATGCACACGCCCCAGGGCCAGGCTCTGCGACGTATACATCAAGCGATACCAATCGGGTGCATGATGCTGCAACCGACGCCACAATTCGGCGCACTTTTGCTGCGTTAGATGACCCTGCCTATTCAGGACTGACGAATGTTCAGTTATGGCAAGCCATTCAAGAAGCGGTCTGGAATATTGGTGATGGCATGGGTTTTACCGGAACAGCTGCTGAAATTCAGGCAAAAGCAGAAGCGGCCACGGGGCTTTATGCAGATCCATATCCTGCAATGTATTTGCACACCGACACGGTTGCTGGCGATCTTGTGAAGTATCAAGATCTAATTTTGCCATTTGAACTGATTGAAAACGCAGTTTGTACAACGCCAACCCCAACTCCAACGAATACGGCGGTCCCAACGGCGACAAACACTGCGGTTCCAACAAATACACCAACCAACACGGCGGTACCGACAAACACAATTGTTCCAACCAACACCCCAACAAATACGGCAGTACCAACGAATACACCAACTAACACTGCTGTTCCGACAAATACGCCAACAGCAACGCCAACCAATACACCAACAGCAACACCAACGCCAACTCCGCAATACTCAATTGGGAATCAGGTTTGGCAAGACGACAACGACAATGGTCTTATCGATACCGACGAACCTTTGTTAGAGGGCATTTGGGTTGAGTTGTGGCAAGACGCTGACGCAGATGGTCAACCCGATGATGTCAACTTAGATGGCAATGTTGATGACGACGATATGCTAGCGATGGACACCACAGACGTAGAGGGTTTGTATCTGTTTGATGGCTTACTCGCGGACACATACTTGGTCAGTATCCCTGCGATTGAATGGGATGACGCAGGGACACCCGGGCCACTGGCTGGCATGCGGTCAAGTACTGGTAGTGCTGCCGACGATGTTGACAACAACGACAATGGAATTGACCCAGCAACAGTCGGTGAAGATGTCTTTTCTGCGCCAATCATCTTAGGTGATGGCGAACCAACCGAAGAAGACCCCGACAATGACGCCATCACGCCTGATAGCAATGAAAACCTGACTGTAGACTTTGGCTTTGTGCCAATGTACTCAATTGGGAATCAAGTTTGGCAAGACGACAATGACAATGGCCTCATCGATACCGATGAACCGTTATTAGCAGGTATCTGGGTCGAACTTTGGCAAGACGCTGACGCAGATGGACAGCCGGATGACATTGACGACGATGGCGACATTGATGATGACGACATGCTGGCAATGGACACCACTGACGCCGATGGTCTGTATCTCTTTGATGACCTTTTGCCGGGGAATTACCTCGTTAGCATCCCCGCCGTTGAGTGGAACGACGCTGGCACACCTGGGCCATTGGCTGGCTACCGTTCATCAACAGGGGCAACCAATGATGACATTGATAACAATGACAACGGGATTGACCCCGCCACCATTGGCGATGCTGTCTTGTCAGATACCATTGTCTTAGGCGATGGCGAACCGACCGAAGAAGATCCAGACAATGACGCAGTCACGCTGGATGCAAATGAAAACTTGACCATCGACTTTGGCTTTGTGCCGTTGTACAGCCTCGGGAACCAAGTTTGGCAAGATGATAACGACAATGGTCTCATCAATACCGATGAGCCGTTATTAGAGGGTATCTGGGTGGAACTTTGGCAAGATGCTGACGCGGACGGCCAAGCTGACGACATCGATGAAGATGGTGATGTTGATGATGACGACATGCTCGCGATGGATACCACCGACGCGAACGGTCTGTACCTCTTTGATAACTTGGAAGCTGGCAGCTATCTGGTTAGTATTCCTGCAATTGAATGGGATGACGCTGGCACCGAAGGTCCGCTTGCGGGCATGCGGTCTAGCACTGGCAGTTCAGCCGATGATGTTGACAATAATGACAACGGGATTGATCCAGCAACGGTGGGGGACACCGTTTGGTCAGACACTGTTGTGCTTGGTGACGGCGAACCGACTGAAGAAGATCCAGACAATGATCTCTTTACGCCAGATGCGAATGAAAATTTGACAGTCGATTTTGGCTTCGTGCCGTTCTACAGTCTTGGAAACCAAGTTTGGTTAGACGACAACGACAACGGCCTGATTGATACCGATGAGCCATTGCTAGAAGGCATTTGGGTCGAACTTTGGCAAGATGCCGACGCTGACGGCCAACCTGATGATATTGACAGTGATGGTGACGTGGACGATGACGACATGCTCGCCATGGACACCACTGACGCTGACGGACTGTACCTCTTTGATGATCTCTTAGCCGGTAACTACGTGGTTTCTATTCCAGCAGTGGAATGGGATGACAACGGTACCGCAGGTCCTTTGGCTGGCTTCCGGTCTTCAACCGGCGCAACCGCAGATGACGTTGATAATAACGACAATGGCATTGACCCAGCAACGCTAGGTGAAGCTGTGCTCTCTGAAACCATTGTCTTGGGTGACGGTGAACCGACCGAAGAAGCGCCAGACAATGACGCCATTACGCGTGATCTCAATGAAAACCTGACCGTTGATTTTGGTTTTGTGCGCCTCTACAGCTTGGGGAACCAAGTCTGGGAAGACGCTAACAACAACGGTTTGATTGATGAAGGCGAAGCGCCATTTGAAAATATCTGGGTTGAGCTTTGGCAAGACGCAGATGCAGATGGACAACCCGATGATATCGATGAAGATGGTGACATCGATGAAGACGACATGCTGGCAATGGACACCACCGATGCCGACGGGTTCTACTTATTTGAAAACCTTGAAGCTGGTGACTACCTGGTCTCTATCCCAGCCATCGAGTGGGATGACAATGGTGAAGACGGTCCGTTGGCAGACTACAAATCTTCAACAGGTGATGACCAAACTGACATCGATAACAATGACAATGGGATTGATCCGGATGTCATTGGTGAAGATGTCTGGTCTGGCACGGTGACGCTTGGCGATGGTGAACCCACTGAAGAAGATCCAGATAACGATCCAAACACGCCAGATGAACAAGAAAACCTGACTGTTGACTTTGGCTTTGTCTATAACTTTGACTTAGCGCTCAAAAAAGAATTGGTTGATGAAGGCCCATATGAACAGGGCGATAGCGCTACGTTTACGATCACCGTCATCAATCAAGGGACGGTTGACGCTTTCAACATTGAAGTCACGGACTATATGCCTGAAGCGTTGACGCTGACCGCTTTTGAAGCGCCACATGCTGACATTGCTGTTGATCTCTCTACTGGGGTTGCAACAATCGATGAATTGCTTGCTGGTGACACTAAGACCTACGACATCACCTTTACCATTGATCCAGATTTCCAAGGTACTAGCCTTGTGAACTGGGCTGAGATTAGCGGTGGAGATGATGATCAAGACGATAGCAATGACCCACCAGTTGATATCGACAGCACTCCAGATGCTGAAAACCAAAACACCGATGGTGAACAAGATGACACTTTTGTGGATGACGCCGTTGACGAAAACGGCAAAGAGGGTGGTGACGAAGATGATCATGACCCGGCAACGCTCACGGTTGGTCAAGTCTTTGACTTGGCTCTAAAGAAAGAAGTTGTAACGACTTCTGTTCTGACACCGGGCGATTCGGTTGAATTCAGTATTACTGTTGAAAACCAAGGCACCTTGGATGCTTATGCAGTCGAGGTTATTGACTATGTGCCGACCGAATTGAATTACGTGTCTAGTAACGCAGAAAGCGTCCTTGAAACTGAAGAGGGGGCAGATATTGTTATCACTGACAACGGTATTGATGCCGATGGTAATGTCACATTGACGCTAGACACGCTGGCCGCTGGTGACAGCGTGGTGATCAACCTCACATTCACAATCGATCCTGAATTTGACGGACTTGAAATCACGAACTGGGCTGAAATTAGCGCCGCAGATGATGATGAAGATCCAGACAATGAAGATCCTGTGGATGTTGATAGCACCCCAGACGCAGATAACCAGAATACTGACGGTGAACAAGACGACGTCTACGTCGACAATGTCACTAATCAAAACGGCAAAGAGGGTGGTGATGAAGACGATCATGACCCAGCTAAGATTAGCTTGAAACAACCTTACTTTGACCTTGCGCTGCTGAAGACGGTCAAGAGTGGTCAAACACTTGTGCCGGGCGGTGATGTCGTCTTTGAGATTACGGTCATCAACCAAGGAGAAAAAGCAGGCTACGATATTTCAGTCATGGACTACATCCCAAGTGGGTTGACCTTCAAGAGTGTCAACGCTGCGGGTGTCACTGAAACCGACGCTGGCAATGACGTGATTGTCACCGATGATGGCAACGGTGCCTTCACAATTGACACCTTGGCTGTTGATGATGAAGTCACGGTTGAACTGACAATGATCATTAGTGCAACTGCCAACGGAAGCTTGACCAACTATGCTGAAATTGAGTCTGCGGACGACGATGAAGATCCAGATAATGACCCACCAGTTGACATCGACAGTACGCCTGACAACGACAATCAGAACTCTGATGGTGAAGATGACAATCTTGTAGATGACAGCGTCTCAGAAGATGGCAAAAATGGTGGTGATGAAGATGATCACGACCCAGCCACCATTGACGTGATCTTGCCAGCTGAAATTGGTGACAAAGTTTGGTATGACAACAACAATGATGGCATCCAAGATGCTGGCGAACCGGGTGTTGCCAATGTCACTGTCAATCTCTTTGATGAAAATGATCAGCTTGTTGGAACAACCCAAACAGATACTAACGGTGAATACTTATTCCCGAATTTGACACCGGGTGTGTACTACATTCAGTTCGACATCAACACGCTCCCGACTGGCTATCAGCCAACTGCGAAAGACTCTGGTTCTAATGACGCAGCGGACAGCGATGGTGATCCATTTACAGGCAAAACCATTCGCACCACGCTAGATCCAGGTGAAAGTGACCGGACATGGGACTTCGGAATTTACGAGCCTGCAGGTCTGGGCGACTACGTTTGGTTTGACACCGATGCAGATGGTATTCAGGATGACGATGAAGCGCCATTAGAAGGCGTAACAGTGCGCTTGCTCACGCCTACATTTGACGTGTTGGGCAGCACTATTACGGACTCAAATGGGTACTACGAATTTAGAAACTTAAAACCCGGCGACTACGTCGTGGAGTTTGTTCCGCCCGCTGGCCATGGCTTTACCATGCATCATGAGGGGCTAGATGCCGGAAAAGACTCAGACGCAGACCGTGCCACGGGCCGCACAGACATCATTAGTTTGGAAGCTGGCGAGTTCGATCCTAATTGGGATGCTGGTCTCGCGAGTGGGTCAGTATTGTCTGCGATTGAAGAGGCAATTTCAGCGCGGATTGCTCCACCAACGCCTGAACCAACGGCAACGCCTGTCCCAATTGAAGCGTTGGCTGCAAGTTTGGTGGTTCCAGAAGTAACGAAGAGTGGTGACCGTGCTATTGTGACAATTGGTGACACAGTCAACTACACCATCAATGTGCGTAACCCGAACAACGCTGTCATGACAGACGCGGTAGCACTGGATGTACTTGACTATCGCTTAGATTATGTCAATGCAGTGCCACAGAAAGGCTCGGTTTCATACGATGCTGGTAGCCGCACTGTACGGATTGAGTTAGGTGACTTAGCACCTAATGAAACAGTGTCTGTGATTGTGACGGTGCGCATCAATAACAATGCGCAAGCGCCTGACCGAATTGCTAACGTCGCCGACGTGATTGCGAGTAACGTCAACGGCGCAACGCGCTCAAACTCGGCAAACATCCAAGTTATCCCAGATGAAATTCCGACGACTGGGGAGCTTAATGTTGAATTCCCGCAGACCATGCCAATTGTGCTGACGGCTGTTATGTTGGTTGGGCTGTTTGGCTTGAGCGTTGTAAATCGTAAGATGCGAGATCAACAGCGCTAGCGACTGCTACGCCAACTGTAAAAATAAAAACGCCTCAGCAAACTGCTGAGGCGTTTTGTTTTATGTCGTTGAAAGTCGCGACTTAGACGTCTAGGTTGCGAACTTCATGGGCATGCGTTTGGATGAACTTCCGGCGTGGCGGCACGGCGTTCCCCATTAGCATGTCAAAGGTGCGGTCTGCTGCAGCTGCATCTTCGATTGAAACTTGTAGCAAGGTGCGCTTTTCTGGATCCATGGTGGTGTCCCAGAGTTGTTCCGCATTCATTTCACCCAAACCTTTGTAGCGTTGAATGCTGTACTTTGTGTTTTCGCCTAGCTTTTTGATGTACTTGTCTTTTTCTGCGTCTGTGTACAAGTACGTCATCTTTTTGCTTTGCTTGACTGAATATAACGGTGGTTGGGCAATGTACAAGTGGCCGTTGTCAATGAGCGGCTGCATGTAGCGGAACAAGAAGGTCAACAACAGCGTGCGAATGTGACTACCATCCACGTCAGCATCCGTCATGATGATGATGCGGTGATAACGCAGATTTTCGACATCAAAGTTGTCACCAATACCGGTGCCTAAGGCCGAGATCAGCGCCTTGACTTCGTTTGACCCCAGAATGCGATCCAGACGGGCGCGTTCTGTGTTCATGATCTTCCCGCGCAATGGCAAGATGGCTTGGAAGTGACGGTCACGACCTTGCTTGGCCGAACCACCTGCCGAGTCACCTTCAACAATGTAGATTTCGCAGTTTTCAGGGTTGCGCTCTGAACAGTCGGCCAGCTTGCCTGGAAGAGTCAGTGACTCAAGGGCGCTCTTGCGAATGACTAAGTCACGCGCTTTGCGGGCTGCGTCACGCGCCCGTGATGCGGTCAAACATTTTTCGATGATGGCTTTCGCAGAGCGTGGGTTTTCTTCCAAAAAGGCGCTAAATGCTTCTGAAAAGACCTGTTGTACCTGCGCTGACACTTCAGCGTTTACTAACCGATCCTTCGTTTGGTTTTTAAACTGCGGGTCAGGGTGTTTGATGCTAATAATTGCCGTCAGACCTTCGCGCGTGTCATCACCGCTGAAGTTAGAGTCGCCGTCTTTCAACAGGTTAGCCTTACGGGCATAGTCATTGATGTTGCGTGTCAATGCAGTACGCATCCCTGTCAGGTGAGTCCCACCGTCTGCCGTATGGATATTGTTCGCAAACGACAAAATTGACTCAGAATAAGCGTCTGTATATTGAATGGCGACTTCAATATTTGTGTCATCTACATCTTTGGCTGCGTACAGCACGGGATGCAAGGTTTCACGGTTGCGATTCAGGAAGCGAACATAGGACTTTACGCCACCTTCAAAATAGAAGGTCATTTCGCGTTCAGAACGTTCATCGACCAAGACAATTTTGATGCCTTTGGTAATAAACGCCATTTCGCGGAAACGGGTCACCAAGGTTTCAAACTTGACTTCATTTTCTTCCGTGAAAATGGTGTCATCACGCAAGAATCTAGTCGTTGTCCCGGTGTCGTTTTTATCGACTTTGCCAATTGGTTTTACTGGACCTTGAGAAATACCGCGTTGGTATTCTTGGTACCATAACTTGCCATTACGCTTGACCCAAACTTCACACTTTGTAGAAAGCGCGTTGACAACTGACGCCCCAACACCGTGCAAACCACCAGAGACCTTGTAGTTGCCGCCGTCAAATTTACCACCGGCGTGTAGGCGGGTCATGACCAACTCAAGGGCGCTGACTTTTTCTTCAGGGTGGATATCCACAGGGATGCCACGCCCGTTATCACCAACGCTAATGCTTTGGTCTTCGTGAATGGTGACTGTAATGGTGTCACAGTAACCGGCGAGAGCTTCATCGACTGAGTTGTCGACAACTTCATATACACAATGGTGCAATGCTTTCAGATCTACGCCACCAATGTACATTGCCGGGCGCATGCGCACACCTTCAAGTCCCTTTAGAACCTGAATGCTGCCTGAACCATAGTTACTTTGTTCTGCCACGTATTTGTATTACTCCGTGAATCAAAGGTGTAAGTATTAAAGATTATGCGTCGGATGCCAAGGCAGTCATTTCAGACTGCCAGCGGACGCGATCTTGATAAAACGAAAATGTTGCTGCCAAAACAGCAGATGCGATGAATGCGTGTCCCACAATCCCAATCGCAAATAGCCACATGTCTGTGTCAGGATAAGACCAGATCATGCGGAGGCCAATGTGTAACACATAGGCCACTAAAAACAGCATGGTCATTTGCGATGCATTCGCCCGCACTAACATAATGCTATTTTTGACGGCTTTGAAAATACCAAAGTCTTGCATCATGACGCCGTGAACAACGAAGCCATTGAAGAGCAAGACCCAAAGCATTAGGCTGAACCCAATAAAAACAATTGGTAGGACAATCCAACCGGCAAACTGTCCCAGTATGGCGGACAGCAAAAAGACCACGGTCGAAAAGATCCCCAGCATGATGGATAGCAATAGCGCAAACCCAAAAATTCGCAGGCTTGCTTTGATCACCGCGCCAAGCGAATTGCGGACTTGCAATTCTGAGTTGCGGGCAACTGCATTGGCAACCAATTTTAGGTAGATCGTTGCCAATACCATGCCGCCGAGCAACATGCTAAATAACAACAGGGCTGTACTGCCTTCATTGCTCATTGTCATGCGTGACACGGCGCCAATGGGCGTTTGGTCAAAGATCAATTGTGTTTTTACGAGACTTGGAATTCCTACTAGTGACGGACTCAAAGACGTCACTAAATTGTATCGACTGAAGAGATCCATGAATTGCTCTTGTGGAAAACTTTCCTCAAGCAATGGATTCGCACGATACAGCACACTGAACTGATTTAGGATGCTATTGGGCACAGTGAGGTGCGGGCCAAGCCAAAAGAGTATGTCTAGCAAAATAGGGGGCAGAATGACCCAAAAATGGGCTTGTATTGCTTCAAATCCATCCATGATGGCCGCAATTACACCGATAGGTTCGCGTGGCGGTACATGGTTTTTTGCTGATGAACTCACCCCCTAATTTTACCATGTTTAGGTTGTTTTCCGAACGCGTGTTCGTGGCGAACTGCTACGCTCGCTTGTCTATCCAAATACTTTCGCGCTATAGTTGGGCGCCTTGCAGTTGTGATGACGCAAGGCGTCTTTTACAATCTCTAGGTTGGCTGAAAAAATCTAGTAAGTGAGGAAGTAATGCCAAAATTCGTAATTCAGGGTGGGGTGCCACTCAATGGAACCGTTGTGCCATCGGGGAATAAAAATGCAGCCTTGCCACTTTTGGCAGCTTGTTTGCTCAGTAGTGAACCCGTCGTGCTTGATAACGTTCCACGCATCAATGATGTGTTTACAATGCGCGCGCTTTTGGAACAATTGGGAACTGAGGTTGAAGAGTTGACGCCACACAAATGGCGCTTCACAACGCGTGAACTCAATCCCGTTGAGCCAGATCCTGAGTTATGTCAAAAAATTCGTGCTTCCATTCTGCTCGCTGGCCCATTGGTTGCGCGTCGCGGTTATTTAGATCTCCCTTCGCCCGGTGGGGACGTGATTGGCCGCCGTCGGATTGACACGCATCTGCTTGGCTTGAATGCATTGGGCGCTAAATTTTCTTATGAAGGATGTTTTCGTTTCACTGCCGAAAAGCTCATGGGCGCAGAAATGCTTTTAGATGAAGCGAGTGTGACCGCAACCGAAAACATTGTGATGGCGGCAGTGCTAGCTGAAGGGCAAACCATCATTCGGAATGCGGCCTCTGAACCGCACGTGCAGCAATTGTGTCACTTCCTCAACAATCTTGGCGCGCGGATTTCAGGTATCGGTTCAAATGTCCTCACCATTGAAGGGGTCAACAAACTAGGCTCTGGCATGTTGCGCATTGAAGCAGACTATTTAGAGGTGATTAGTTTCGTTGGTGCGGCACTGGTTACAAATGGCAGTATTCGTGTCAAGAATGCAGACGCACATGTACTTGATATGGTCTCGCTGATGTACAAGCGACTTGGTGTCGAATGGTACTTAGACGGCGACGATTTGGTTGTGCCAGCAGATCAGAAAATGACAATTGGGACAGACTTTGGCGGGGCGATCACAAAGATTGAAGATGCGCCTTGGCCCGGCTTCCCTGCTGATCTTCTAAGCACAACCATTGTGGTTGCGACGCAGTGTGAAGGTAGCATTTTGTTCCACGAAAAGATGTTTGAAAGCCGACTATTTTTTACGGATAAGCTCAATAGCATGGGCGCACGGATTGTGTTATGTGACCCGCATCGTTGTATTGTGCAAGGGCCTGCTAAATTGCAACCGGCCATTTTAGAAAGCCCGGACATTCGGGCTGGGATGGCGCTGTTGATTGCGGCTCTCGCTGCTGATGGCGAGTCTGTCATTAAAAATATTGGACAAATAGACCGTGGCTATGAACGGGTTGAAGAGAAATTACGTGCTTTAGGTGCCAAGATCGAGCGTATCCAAGACGATGACTAATTTACAGATTGATAAGACTTATATTGGACGAGTCTTATCAGACTTGTTGGCAATCCCAAGCCCGACTGGCTATACCGAAGCGGCAATTGCATTTCTTGAAACCGAATTGATTTCACTTGGGATCAAGACAATGCATCAGACCCGAAAGGGGGCGTTAGTCGCCACAATCAGCGGTCGTGATTCTGCCACGCCGCATGGCATTACCGGACACGTGGATACGCTAGGTGCTATTGTCAAAGAGATTGACACCAGTGGACGTTTGTTGATGTCTAAACTAGGCAGTTACGCTTGGAATGCGGTCGAAGGCGAGGGCGTTACTGTGATCTGTGTTCATTCTGACAAACAGTATCGGGGAACAATTCTGCCCACGCGTGCGTCGGTTCACGTGCACGGGAGTGCAGTGACGAGTTTGGATCGCACTAAGGACACGTCTTTTCACGTGCGTTTAGATGAGAAGGTGTTTTCAGAGTTTGATGTTGTTGATCTTGGCATACAGGTGGGTGACATTGTTGCCTTTGATCCACGAATTGAGTTCAACGCCAACGGCTACATTCGCTCCCGCCATTTGGACGACAAAGCTGGGGTTGTCGCCATGTTGGCCGCGGCCAAAGCGTTGTTAGATGCTGAACTTTTGCCAGCCCATGACATTGTGTTGCATTTTTCAAACTATGAAGAAGTTGGGCATGGCGCATCAGCAGGCTTTCCTGCCGAAATGACAGAGTTGATTAGCGTGGATATGGCTGCGGTTGGTGTCGGTCAAAATTCAGATGAATTCTCGGTTGGTATTTGTGTCAAAGACTCAGGCGGGCCATATCACTTGGGCATGCGGCGAAAATTGGTCGCCCTTGCTGAGCAGCATGATATTCCTTATAAATTGGACATCTATCCGTATTACGGGTCTGATGGGGAAGCATTTTGGCGCGCAGGTGGCGATGTGGCTGTCGGTCTGCTAGGACCGGGAGTGGATGCCTCACACTCTTATGAGCGAACACACATGGATAGTGTGGTAGCAACCGCTGAGTTGCTTGGCCAGTATATGTTGACCCAATAAAAAAAGCCGCGACACTCGCGGCTTTTTTTATTCAATTAGATCACTGTTCCAGATGGGATGACCATTCCCTTTGGAAGAATGACAATTCCATCTCTGACAGTGTACATGTCCGTCTCACCGTCTTCGCGATCTGGCAAATTCCGCACGACAACATTGTCACCAATTCGCACTTGCTTATCGATGATGACGTTCTCAAGGCGACAATTTTTGCCCACCCCTACATTGGGAATTCCCTTCATACTGTTGACCTTTAGGTCTTCTTCGCGTTCATAATAATCAGCACCCATCATGATGCAGTTGATGAGTTGCGAGTTATGCCCAATGCGACTGCGATTCCCAATGACACATGATGTCAAATCTGCTTCATCTACTTCGCAGCCTTCGGAAAGAATGACTTCCTCCAAACGACAGTTACCAATGAGGCGACTAGACGGTAAGAAACGCGGACGGGTGTAAATTGGAGTGTCCGCGGACTGCGTAAACGAGAATTCTGGATTGGCTTTGGTCAGGCCAATGTTGGCATCAAAGAACGAACGGATTGTCCCAATGTCTTCCCAATAGCCTTCGAACGGATAGGCATATACCTGATGGGTATTGATTAGCAAAGGGATAATGTGCTTCCCAAAATCAATATGCTCGTGGTCTTCTAATGCCTTTTCTAAAATACCGGCCTTGAAGATATAGACCCCCATAGAGCCTAAGAATGGCTTTTCTCCAGACCCAGACTGACGCAAGCGCGACAAAATAGCCGGATCTTTAGGCTTTTCAAAGAAATCAATGATGCGATTGTCATCGTTGGCCTCTAGAATGCCGAAGCGGGGGGCATCTTGCTCTGACACAGGCAGTACAGCCAATGTGACGTCTGCTCCAGTTTCACGGTGGAAATCAAGGAACGGGCGGTAGTCCATACGATACAGATGATCACCAGACAGAATGATCACATCATCTGGATCGGCGGACCGAATTTCAATCATTTGCTTCCGCACGGCATCTGCTGTGCCTTGATACCAGTCAGCGCTGCGTGGCGTTTGCTCAGCGGCTAAGATTTGGACCCAGCCACGAGAGAACGTATCGAACTTGTAGGTATTGTTGATATGGCGATGCAGCGAGACCGAGTTGAATTGCGTCAGTACCATGACGCGTTCAATCCCTGAGTTAATACAATTCGACAGTGGAATGTCGACTAAGCGATATTTACCGCCAATTGGGACTGCTGGCTTGGCGCGTTCTTTGGTGAGCGGATAAAGCCGACTCCCAACGCCACCACCTAAAATCACACCCAAAACATTTCGATACAGCATAGAATTCCTCTTTGATTGGTTGTGTATCACAACCGATTAGACAGTAATTTTTGAAAAACGTTACTGCTAAAGTGATTGTATCGAAATGTAGCCAGTTGGTATATGCAAAAAGTGCCCAATATGGACACTTTTCTCATCTAAATATGGGTAGTCATGAATTTATGTGACAGCTTACCCAGTTGCAGGTCGTTGATTGACCAAATCGGCACGGGCTAGCAGACGATCCGCAAACACGCCGCCTTCGGTGTCCCAGTTCGTACAGGTCACCAGAATGATACTGTCACCGTCTGGACTATACAACGATTTGACATCAGCTGGATCAACTGATTCTTGATCTCGATACTCGTACAAATAATCTGTGCCGTTCCAGGTGTAGATTATTTCATCACCGGATTCAAGCTTGTCAAGGTTGATGAATGGTCCGGCTTCGGTGCTTGACAGCGTGACGTGCGCTACAAAGACCATTGCGAAATTGTCGCCAGGTTTTTCACCTGTCAGTGGCAGCCATCCAATATCACCGCCTAAGTCATTCAGATCCCAGCCGCTACGACTGTCTAAAGGTACAGTGGTGATAATTTGATCAACACCAATGCTTGGAATGCGCAAGCGACGTTGCGTAGGATCATTCGGATCATAATTCGCAGGTGGAGGCGATGTTGGCGCTGGCGTGTTCAATAGCTCTGGGTTTGAATTGGGCGCTGGCGTGTTTGTGCCGACCGGAGTATTGGTTGGGACCAGTGTGTTCGTTGGCACTGGCGTGTTTGTTGGAACTGGTGTATTTGTGACCGTTGGCGTAAATGTCAACGTGGCATCGGGAATTGGTGTATTGGTTTGTGTCGCTGTTGCGGTTTCTGTGAACGTAGCCGTTGGCTCAACCGCTTCTGATTGTGGCGCAGTTGTTGCTGTTTCTGTATTTGTTGCAGTCGGTTCCGTTGTGGCGGTTTCGGTTGCAGTGGATGTTGGTTCTGGCACATCTGTGTTCGTTGCTGCAACTTGTGCGACGGCTGGTGCAGTGTTCTCTACAATCAGATCTTCGGCTGGATCGTCTTCAGTGCCAAATAAGCTTGGAAAGCTTCCCAACACTTCGTCTAATAAACCGCTATTTGCGTTGTCCACAACAGCGTCTTCCGCTGAGTTGCCGACAGAGTCTTGGTCACCATCGCCACCGCTTGCTGGAATTGGCATTACTGTTGGGGCTACGATAGTAGGTGGGTCTTGATCTGCGCCTGAGTTTAGGTCGATGGCAGCCGTGTTTTCATCTGCTGCGGCGTCATTTAAGCCAAGATCGATGCGTTCTACAAATTCAATATTGCCGCTGGAGTCACCAGTTTGATTAATAACTGCATTGGACTGTTCTTCTGCGGGCGAAATAAGGGTTGCTGCTGCGACGCTGGAAAGATCGGCGTCTTGGAGCGTGAAATACCACATCACACCGCCGCACATAAATACCGCAGCAATTGAAAAAATTGTAAACAAGGCGGCTGCTTTTCCGGCTAGATTCGATGTCACGTGCGTGTTACGCTGCATCATGGCCCATGTCGCAACGGTGGCGGCGGCCATTAGCCCTAAAACAAGCAGAATTGTAAATAATGTTGTTCCAACAATGAAGTCGGACTGTTGTGAAAACCAGCTCATATAGTTGTTACCAATAATTGTTCATAACCAACTCACAGCCAAAAAATAAAAAGCCGCTGTGTAGTCATTTCTATTGCAACATAATTTATAAACCGAGTCGATAATATGGCTGTTTGAATAAAGTTTGATTTCCGATATAAAGAAAAAGGCCCGGAATATCCGAGCCTTTTCAGTGTAAGAAAGCTTCCAAATCCGCAGATTATGGAGCAGGTTGTTGACGTAAGAACTTGCCTGTAGCGAGTAGCCGTTCAGAGAATGTGCTGTCGGATGTGTCCCAAGCTGTACAAGTCACGAGCATGATAGTTGTGCCATCCCCTTCGTACAATCGCTTTACATCACTTGGATCCACCGACTCTTGGGTCTGGTATTCATAGACATACTGAATGTCGCCCAACTGGAAGATAATCTCATCGCCAGGGGTCAGATCATCTAGCTTCAGGAATGGTCCAGCGACTGTACTTGAAAGCGTCACATGGGCTGCTAGAACCACTGGGAATTCAATTTCACCAGGATAACGACTTGTGGTTGGCAGCCAACCGACATCAAGTCCGAGTTCATTCATGTACCACTGACCATCACGCACTTCGACATCCACAATTTCTTGATCAATCTTCAAGCGCGGCACAATGATGCGGCGGGCTTTGTTGATATCTGCACCAGGAACATTGGGGCGTGGACCGGTAATTGTTTGCGGCGTAGCCGTTGCGCGTGGCAATGGTGTCCACGTTGGTGTTGGCGTGGCATTGCCACCGCCGCCAGCAGTAATCCCGCCAGTGTTTTGTTGACGTGTTGGTGTCGGCGTAGGGGTATTGGTTGCCCGACGCGTTGCGGTTGGTGATGGTGTTCGCGTCGCTGTGGCTGTCGCAGTTGATGTTGCGGTTGGCGTTCGCGTTGCCGTTGGCGTCGGCGTGTTTGTATTGTTTGGCCGCTGGGTTGGCGTGTTTGTCGCCCGGATGACGTTGTCATCACCAGCATTAATTCCGCCGTTTTGCGTTGTGCGCGTTGCCGTTGGTGTCGGCGTTGCGGTATTTGTGCTGGTTGGTGTTGCCGTGTTAGTTGGCGTTGCTGTCCGGGTAGCCGTTGGTGTTGGCGTAAACGTTGCCGGTGCGGCTACTGAGTTTTCATTTTGCGTTGTACGCGTTGCCGTTGGTGTTGGTGTATTCGTGTTGGCAGCAGCGACAGCTTGCGCAGTTGGCGTTGCCGTGGCTGGGTCATCTCCGCCTGCGGTGATTCCACCATTTTGCTGGACGCGCGTTGCCGTTGGCGTTGGTGTATTTGTATTTTCAACTACAGCGGCTTGTGAGGTCGCTGTTGAAGTGTTGGTTGCAACCTCTGCCTGAATTTGGGTAGCGGTTGGCGTTGGCGTGTTGGTTTCGGATGAAATCACTGCCCCTTCGACTGTTGCCGTTGGTGTTGCAGTCGATGCTGGTGCATTGTTTTCCTCAACCTCGGCTTGAGCAGGCGTTGGTGTTGCGTTATCGCTCGCGAAATCTGTTGCGCGGGTAGCGGTTGGCGTTGGCGTATTTGTAGCTGCGGATGCAATCGAATTGGTTGAATTTCGGGTTGCCGTTGGCGTTGGAGTGTTTGTACTCACTTGCGCAACAGTTTGCGTCGTTGCCGTAGCCGTTGGGTCTGAATTGTCGGCGTTATTGTTATTCGTTGTGCTAGTCGTAGACGTCGCAGTTGCTGTTGCAGTGTTGGTGGCGGTTGCAGTTGCAGTGACTTCTGCATTGTTGTCATTATTAGCAGTCACTGTTTCAACGTCCGTATTATCAACTGTTGCTGTCGCGGTAGCTGTACTGGTTGTTGTCGCGGTCGCGGTCGATGTATTGCTTGGAACTTCAGCAACTTGCGCTGGTGTTGCCGTTGCTGCTTGCGTTGCATCCGTGGTTGTCTGTGTGGTTTCTGTTGCTGTTGGTTCAATAATGACAACATCATTGTCGGCCACTGCGGGTGCTGTTTCTGTAGTGTCATTTTCAGCAACCGTTGTAGGTTCGGGCGCATCTACGATTTCAGCTACGGTATCGACGGTGTTTTGATCCGTACGCAAGATTAGCGCACCAGAATTTTCATCAACACTGACACGTGTGCGTAGGTTTTCACTGGCAACAGAGTTGGCGGTTAATCCAAATAACATGAGCAGCGTGTCACTAAATTCAACGTTGATATCGTCGCCATTGGCTTCAATATATTTGCGCATGTTGTCCAAGACAATATCGTTCAATTCTGAGATTACAATGTCAGTTTCACCCGTAGTTGGGTTGATTGAAATTGCAGCCTTAATTGGGAAACTTTGTGAGGTGCGCGTTCCTGTTCCTTGTAAAACAGATTCAGCCATCAACGCGCCAATGGCTTCTTCTGGGCGTCCTTCAGAGAGAGAGGCCAGTACGAAACTATTGAGGTCGCTGTCAGCAGGTTCAGCAGTTGGGGATTGTGGGTTGAATGTGCCTTGTTGGGCGGGCGCTTCCAGTGCATCTTGGGATGCGACCAAAGCTGCTCCGAGAACATCCGTCTCAACATTGGTCACGTCTGTCGCAACGCCATCTGCAATGGCGGCAACTTCGGCGGGACTAATTGGCGTTACAAGCGACATATTGCCAATCTGCGCCGTTTGGCCCGTTTGGACCGGAGCGTCGTCTACATCAACAAATGCAACTTGCGGCTCTATGATGATGGTTGGTGGGGCGCTATTGAGGGCCACCAATGTGTCAAAGCTTGTGAGTGCTAAGAACCCAACCGAGGCGATAAAGAATGTAAAAAATGCAACGCCTACAAAAAGAGCTGTTGCCTGGAGCCAATATCCAGCTCCAAGGCGCGAATTATTCCGAGACTTGGATATTCGTTTTTTCATAAATCAAAAAACCCAGTGATCCATGTCTAAGTACCACTTGACAGTAACAATACTTAGAAAGGTTCACGAAATGCGTTTGTACGTTGTACAAAGACGCTGTGTACCATTAGCCGTGCTCACAAAGTCGTCAAAAACGATTGTGAATACCAATTTATTTGAATACCTCGGCTTGTTTGCATCTTCCCGAGGTGTTAGCCAAACCACACGACATTTGTCTTGTTATTATGTGGCTGACTCGTTTTCTCCAGTTCTATTGGAACATACCCAAGGTACTGTGTCGATAAAAGCTTGGTATCAAAAAGGTTATAAAATTGTTGAATGTGTTTGCGACCAGTGAGAGGCGCAAATTAAGCTAAAAATGCCCTAATTTCTGAGGAATTAGGGCATTTTTTATGTAACTGAACTTACAGTTTAATTGACTGGTTGCTGACGCATAAAGTTGGCAGTTGCCAGTAAGCGTTCGGCAAAGGTTTCATTGTCTTCATCCCAATTACTGCACGTGACTAGGATGAGGGTTTCCCCGTTTGGAATGTACAACTCTTCCACAGCACTTGGATCTACATATTCACTCGTCGTGAACTCGTAAATGTAGTCAACGTTGTTCCAGCGATAAATAATTTCATCGCCAGATTGAAGCTGATCGAGGTTCAGAAAGGGGCCAGGTGCAGTTGATCCTAATGTGACGTGGGCTGCGAAGACCATCGCATATTTGTCGAACGGCTCTGATCCAGTTGTGTGCAGCCAACCAATTTGGCCTCCTAGATCGTCCAGATTCCAGCTGACGCCTTCAATCGGGATGTCCGTAATGGCTTCATTGATTTCAAGCCTCGGAATAATGAGGTGCGGAATACGTGGATCATTCATATCGACGATTACGTCTTCTGTTTCCGCTTCATCGTTGGTGTCCGATTGCTCGACGACAGCATTTTCATCAGCCTCGCTAGAGTCTGCAACTGATGATGCGACAGTATCTTCGATTGCAGTTGTTGCTTCGACAGTTTCGCCTTGTGCGCTGTCGTCCGTGAGTGGTGCGACTTCTGCGACTGAAGCATCAGCCTCTGTGACGCTTTCTGGCTCAATGATGACCACTTGTGGGGCTTCAACTGCTTCAGATGCATCTAATGCAGCCTCTTCAACAATTGGTTCAATCGCAACGCCGGCCACATCCGTTTCTGCGCCGGTCATCACGCTACTCCAGCGCAGGATACCCCAGCCCAGAATGCCAAACAGCATCACAAACACCATTCCTAAAGCCAGATACATCCGTGCCGTTGTCGCAGGGTGGGTTGTTTCGTGAAGCAGGTCGTCATCATTGCGACCCCGCGATACGAACCACAAGATTGCGACTGTCCCCATGAGGAGGCCGAGTAACAACAGCACGTCGCGCATGATGTTGAGCGATTGCAGTTGATCTACCCCGGTGTTTGGAATTTCTTCAGGAATTACCGTGACATCGGCGCTGTCTTGGTCATTACCAGCGGAACTGGTGACGGTGGCAACGTTGTTGATCACTGTACCGGGTAAGGTGCTAGTCTTCACAATCACACGTACGGTCACGGTCACACTTTGATTAGGCTGAATGCTCGGCACGGTCACAACCAGCATGTTGGTCGCTTCGCTAAAGCTTACAGATCCATTTGGTGACGCTGTCGCACTTTGATAAATGAAGCGGTTTGACAGTGTGTCCGTAATTGTCACATTTCGGAGTTCAGTGCTATTCGGATTGTTGACCACGATGTCAAACTCAATCGGTTGCCCTGAGCGGGTAATGTCCGGACGGGCATCCTTTTGAATGCTTGGTGGGTTCTGCGGCTGTGGCGTCGGGGTGACCCCCAGGACGTCCGTACCGATGAGACCCGCGTCAATGTCTTCAACGTTGTCACCACTGACGACAGAGAATTCCAATGTGCGACCTGTCGTCGGGTCTGGATCACTGTCAATGGTGTCATCACTGCCCTGATTTTGTGCGACGAGCTCGTAGTCTGCGCCAGGAATGAAACGTACGATGTAATCACCGGGGGCCACATCTTCAAATAAATAGACCCCATCTGTGTCTGTTGTGGTTGTTCGAATGACGTTGCCATCCTGATCGAGTAGATCGACCCGAATACCACTAACACCTGCTTCTGTATCTTCTTGCAGCGCATTGTCATTGTCATCTAAGAACGCTTCACCCGTAATCGTGATGGGTCGGAAGACACCTGCATCAATGTCATCGATGTTGGTGCTACCGTCTACAACAAAGCGCTGCGTTAGACCCGTTTGTGGGTTCGCGTCGCTGTCTTTGCTGTCGTCATCGCCTTGGTCACTTTGGGTAAACCGATATTCGTCGGTGATGTCAAACCGAACTTGATAGGTGCCAGGGGGCACGTTTGTGAACCCATAGCGACCGCTCAGATCAGTGACAGTAGTTTCAAGTACATTGCCATTTGCATCTAGCAAGGTCACGGTTTGATTGCCAACACCCGGTTCGCCGTCTTCTTGGATCCCGTTGCCGTTCAAGTCATTGAATAACAAGTCGCCAATGTCGCGCAGTAAGGTCAAACCACCGTCGATGTCTTCATTAGTTTCACCAGAGGTGAGCGCAATCGGATCTGTTCGCGCGGTATCTTGGTCGAAATCGCTGTCTTGCGTGTCATCATCGCCTTGATCTTTGGGGCTCAGCGCAATGGCAGTACCATCTGGAAGTTCTACTTCTACAATGTAAGTGCCGGGCTCAAGATCATCAAAGAGATAGGCCCCTTCAGAGTCCGTTTGTGTTGTGTCAACGATGTTACCGTCTTCATCAAGCAAGTTGACTGTGATTTCAGAGGCACCACCTTCGTCAGCATCTTGGATGCCATCGCCATTGAAATCGATCCAGAGATAGTCACCAATGCTAGCCGTGCGATACAACCCAGCGTCTACAGTGTCGTTGTCTTCATTGCTGACAAGTTGAATGACTGGAGTCCGATTTGAGGTTTCGTCGAAATCGCTATCTTTCTCGTCGTCATCACCTTGGTCCGCCAGCGTTACTTTGTAGTCATCTGGCAAGACGACTTCAACAATGTAGCCGCCTGGTTCAAGCCCTGTGAAGCGATAGTTGCCGTTTTCGTCAGTCGTGGTGGTGTCGA
>JAHDIM010000215.1:2383-6657 GCA_020630805.1 Anaerolineales bacterium | reverse complement strand
TTGCAGCTGATGCTGGACGATGCACAGCCCAGTGTGGTGCTTATTGATGCAGTTACAGAGACCACCTTGTCCAGTGGACGTTTCAAAACGGTGCGCGCAGATCAAACATACACGCACTCAACGCGAAACCTGCCGCTCAAAATTCAACCGGATGCAATTGCATATGTAATCTATACCTCAGGCTCGACGGGGCGCCCCAAGGGCGTGGCGGTGACGCATCAAAATCTGGTCAATTTTGTATCTACGATGCAGCAGCGCCCTGGATTGACAGCGCAGGACCGGCTGTTGGCAGTCACCACGCTGTCCTTCGATATTGCCGGATTAGAGCTGTATCTGCCGCTTATCACCGGCGCAACGGTCATCTTGGCAGATCAGGCTAATGACGCGGACGCGATTCAACGTCAACTCCTTGAACACGATGTCACTGTGATGCAAGCCACTCCGGCGACATGGCAACTTTTACTAAGTGCAGGCTGGAGCGGTAAGCAGAATTTGAAAATTTTGTGTGGTGGTGAAGCCTTGCCGAAACAGCTCGCGACTGCTTTGCTGCCGCTGTGTGCCGAACTGTGGAATATGTATGGCCCAACGGAAACTACCATCTGGTCAACCTGTACGCAAATTACTAATGTTGAGAAATCAATCACCATTGGAACGCCAATCGGAAATACGCAGCTTTATGTGCTGGATCGTAACTTAGCGCCAGTGCCAAGCGGAGTAGTTGGTGATCTTTACATCGGTGGAGACGGCGTTGCGCAAGGCTATTGGCAACGGCCTGATCTGACCGCTGAGCGCTTCATCTCAGACCCATTTGCATCAAATTCAGATGCCCGGCTGTACAAAACAGGTGATGTTGCGCGCTTCGATAGCCAAGGGAATTTGATTTTCTTAGGCCGCAGTGATCATCAGATCAAATTGCGCGGATACCGCATTGAGTTAGGTGACATTGAAACGGCACTCAGTGCTATAGACGAAATCGAGCAAGCGGTGGCAATTGTGCGGACTGACGTTGGTCGTGAACCAATGCTGGTTGGGTATTACACCACGCCTGATGATGTACAGGTAGCGGATGCTGCAATCCGCGCTGTCTTGCGTGAACAATTACCGGACTACATGGTGCCAACAGCGTTGATGGCATTAGAGGAACTCCCGCTCACGCCTAATGGCAAGGTCGACCGCAAAGCATTGCCCATTCCAAGTCAAGAGCGGCCAGATTTGCATGCTGCGTATGTTGCGCCGCGCAACGCGACTGAAACACAGATTGCTGAATTGATGCAGACGATCTTAGGCCTAACCCAAGTTGGCATTCATGACAGCTTCTTTGACTTAGGCGGGACGTCGTTGACTGCAACACGCTTGGCCTATCAGGTGCGTGAAACCCTCGCCGTCGATTTGCCACTTCGTACAATCTTTACTAATCCGACGGTTGCAGAAATTAGCGCCGTGATTGCCGGGCAAAGTGCAAATGCAGACACGACCGTTGAAGACCTCAACGTAGATGCCGTGCTAGAGCAAGATATTGTGGCTACTGATATTCCTGAAGGGAATTGGCGGGAGCCAAAGCATGTCTTTGTGACGGGCACAACCGGCTTTTTGGGTGCCTTCTTAGTGCGGGATTTACTAGACATGACGGCGGCAACGCTGCATTGTCATGTGCGCGCGAGCGATGCTGCGGCGGGGATGGCACGGATCCAGAAGAACTTAGAACACTATCGTGTCTGGCGTCCAGCCTATGAAAACCGGATTGTGCCAGTTGTCGGTGATCTGGGGAAAACACGTCTGGGGATCGATGCTGAGACGTATACGCAACTCGCTGAACAGGTTGACGCCATCTATCACAATGGGGCGGTGGTCAACTTTGTCTATTCACGCCACACAATGCACGGCCCTAACGTCTTGGGCACCCAAGAAATTTTACGCTTGGCGGCTACGACAAAACTCAAAGCAGTGCACTATGTCTCGACGCTGGCGATGCTCCACACCGGGAAACCCGATGACGGACAGGTATTCTTTGAAAATACGGACCACGATTCCAATGGCGTGCCGTTTGGCGGCTATGCACAGAGTAAGTGGATTGCTGAAAAACTGATTTTGGCCGCTTCACAACGCGGCATTCCGGCTGGCATCTATCGACCTGGCCTGATTGGCGGGGACAGTCAAACCGGCGCATTCAACTCTGGTGATCTGATGTCAAGCTTAGCCCAAGCGTGTGTCACGACCGGCATCATTCCGGACATGGATGTGATGGTGGACATTGTGCCAGTGGACTACGTCAGTAAAGCGCTGGTGCATATCTCGCTCAATGCTGAGTTTGATGGTCTCGCGTTCCATCTTTCAAATGAGCACCGCATTCATTTTGGGGAATTACTCGACTACATGGAGCGCTATGGTTATGCGGCCGAACGCAAAGACTATCGAGAGTGGGGGCAGTCGCTGAGTAATTTGGCCGCGAGTGCCGGCCAAGGCATGGACACCTGGGGCACATTCTTGCCGTTGCTTGAAGAAACGAACGCGAAAATGGCGTATTTGCCAACATTCGACTTCACCAACACCAACGCCGCGCTGGCAGAGACTGACATCCGCTGCGCGCCGCTAAACGAAACGCTCATGCAGCGCTATCTCGATTATTTCGTGGATATTGGGTTCTTACCCCAACCAAAACCAGGACAACCTTCACTATGATGCGAACTGCTGTCGCAACTTTTCAACGCTTATTCCCGAACTTGCCGCACAAAATTAGTCGGGGCTGGTTTGAATTTATCTCGCTGTTCGATTCGGGCACAAGCATGCTGTTTATGAATTACGGCTATGCCCCAATTGTGGATACCGAAGCACAGCCCGGCCTAGACGCAATGGATGAGCCGAACCGCTACCCGCTGCAGCTCTATCATGCGACGGCAAGTGCTATTCCATTGGACGGTTTAGACGTTGTTGAGGTCGGTTGTGGTCGTGGTGGTGGGGCGCATTATGTTCAGAAGTATCTGAAACCAGCGAGCACTGTTGGAATTGATATTACCCATAATGCAATCAAATTTTGCGATCGTTACTATGACCAGCCTGGCCTGAGCTTTGCTCAAGGCGATGCGCAAGATTTACAGCTTGCAGACAATTCAATTGACGTGCTCTTGAATGTTGAATCGTCCATCTGCTATCCAGACCCAGAACAGTTTTTTCGAGAAGTGGTGCGCGTTCTGAAGCCGGGCGGTCATTTTCTCTACGCAGACTTACGCACGGATCACGAGCTAGAGATGTGGGACGAACAATTGGCTGCGATGGGTCTAATTGAAGTTGAACGTCAGAACATCACGCCCAATGTTATTCGCGCCCTAGACCTTGATGATGAACGCCGCCAGAGCATGATCCGCAAGTATTCTCCGATGATTGTGCGGCCCATCGTGCGTGAGTTTGCTGGTGTGAAGAACAGTAAGTTTTTCTACGGTGCGCTGCAATCTGGCGAGAAAGTGTATAAGCGCTTTGTGTTTCGAAAGCCAGAGTGATAAGTGAAGCCTGCGTCGTTTGCTTCGGCTGGGCTTGTCGGAGTCCGGCATGGTGGCAATGCAATGCCCGGCTTCGACAGGCTCAGCCTACCTTAACGATTTAGACACTAATAAGTTCCTAGCAGATTTCAACCTACTGTTACGTTGGTCGGTCACTCAGAATGACAAGACCTTAGTTTTTGACATCCCGAAACGATCCTGAACGACCAGCAAATATAGGGCATGGCACACCATGCCAATACAAAACGAATTCAAAAACCCAACCTCAAATGGAGACTCCCTAATGCCCAAATCGCGATTTTTTATGGTTAGTTTTGTTCTGTTATGGGTGTTGGTATTAGCCCTTTTGGCGTTGAATTTGTTTGCGTTGTATGGGTTGTATCAATTTCGAGCAGTGGCGCGGCAAGAGCTGCCGGCGGCGATTGAGAACATTGAAGCACTCAACTTGGAAGATATGGTCGTACCAATCACTGTGGATGAGACGCTACCAATTCAAATGGAAGTGCCGTTTGAAGATAACTTTGTGGTCCCCATTGAAGAGACCATTCCAGTCCAGCTTGAGGTGTTGTTTGAAGAAGTCATCACGGTGCCTGTGAACGCGGTGATTCCCATCAATACCAATGTGAACGTACCAGTTCGTGTGCCTGGGATCGGGACGCTGGCCAATGTGCCGGTTCCCATTGAAATGAGTGTGCCAATTAACTTGGTCGTTGAGGCGCCAGTGAGCAAAACAGTCCCGATTGACACTGAAGTGCCTATCAATCTCACGGTCGATGTGCC
>JAHDIM010000215.1:0-2283 GCA_020630805.1 Anaerolineales bacterium | reverse complement strand
TATGACGAAATTCTGCACAATCATGCACATGGCCTGACGGACGCGGCGCATCAGTCATTGGCGGACACTATTCAAACATTAGGCATGCAGTCTCGCGCGATTGATGCCATCAAAGTTGCGCCAACGTTGCCAGAAGAATATGGCTTCGTTTTGAAGCGTCACAAAGGGCTGTTGTATCGACCGTATTTGCGGCGTTCAAACAAAACACAGTTTGATGAACTGTGCCAAAAAATCCAAGCCACTAGTGTGCGTCAGTTGCCCGTATTGCTAAAAAACCCGTGGGATTACGCCAACTTGCCGTTTCTCCAGCGGACGTTTCCAAATGCGAAGTTCATCGTGATCCATCGTGATCCTGTCGTGACGTTGAATTCAAAGCTAAAAGCGGTACGGCGGACGATGGGGGCGCTCAATCCTTACTCAGCGCTGCTAGATCGAAGCTATGTGCGCATGTTTTCTACACCCTTGCGAATGCGGTTGGGGCAGGCGCTGTTTCCAAAGATCGGGAACTTAGATTTGATGCTTATCACTTTAGACGCAGTGCGGAACTATCGGCATGTGCTGCAGTGGCTACCTCGGTTGCAAGTGCCATCAATAGAAATTGAATATGAGACGCTGTGTGCTGACCCACACGCAACTATCGCGTCTATTTTGCAATTCTTGGAGGAAGATCCGGAGGCGGCTGCGAATTTGAAAACCAAAATTGCGCAACGACAGGTCAAGCTGTTGCCAGAGGTCGAACAGCACCGAAATTGGCTTCATCGTTTGTTTCGGAATTACATAGCATATTTGGCAGATAGGGGAAACTGAGCGGGTATTCTTGCTTAGAAAGCACTAGAAGTCTCTCAATGTTGGCGTAATTGACTTCGTACTGAATTCAAACCCCGTAACTAAAGTCAAATTCTATAATTGACATGCGTTACGGTATATTGAGTTATTGGTGAGGCTAGCTTCACACAGTTTAGGGAAAGTAAAAGCAATGGAAAAGATTGGACGATACAACATTATGAAAGAGCTTGGACGCGGCGGGATGGCCGTGGTCTATCACGCTCAAGATCCTAATTTGAACAATCGGGATGTCGCCATCAAGGTGATTTCGACGTATTTGTCTGCTGAAGACGATTTTCGCACGCGCTTTTCCCGTGAAGCTCAAACCATTGCTGCGTTAGACCATCCAGCCATTGTGCCGCTGTACGACTTCGGTGATGAGAATGATCAGCCTTACATTGTCATGCGCTATATGTCGGGCGGCTCTCTGCAAGATCGGCTCAAGTTACATGGGGCCATGAGTTGGAGTGACACCGTCAATCATCTGACACGGGTTGCAGAAGCGTTAGATCATGCGCACGCGGAAGGGATTGTTCACCGTGACATCAAGCCTGCTAATTTGCTTTTTGACCAGTTCGATAACCTGTACCTCGCTGACTTTGGCATCGTCAAGTTGATGCAAAACAGCCAGACCGCAGCCACACAAGGATCATTAGGAACGCCACAGTATATGGCGCCAGAGGTTTGGGATGGCGCGAAAGCTTCGGCCCAAACCGATGTCTATGCCATTGGTTGTGTCGCCTATGAAATGCTGACGGGAGACATTCTGTTTGGTGGCGATAGTCAATCTGAGATTATCACCAAGCATTTGGTGAAAGGGCCAGAATTGCCTGTCCAGTGGCCTGCAAATTTGCCACCGAACCTCAACCGAATTTTTGAGAAGGTACTCGCGAAGTCACCTGCCGAGCGCTATCAGAGCGTTGGTGAATTCGTGATGGCACTACAGTTGACGAATGATGCCACCATGGTTGGCGGGGCGCTTGGCGACCAGACGTTGATTGAGACCCCGGTCTCAATGCAGACGCTGGTCGAGTCAACCTCACCGACTATTACACCGGTTCAACCAGTCGCTGCGCAATCGCTTCCGTTAGAAGAACCGGTCTATGCGCCTGAACCAGAGTTGCCGCCAATTGAAGACGCAGCGCCTCCAGCGAAACGCAGTAATCGGGGACTTATCATCGCGGCGTTGTTAGGCCTGTCACTTTGTATTGGCGTAGTCGTGATTGGGTTGGGAGTCAGCGCTTGGCGTAGCGGATTGCTAGACCAGTTTACAGGCGACGATGCGCCCGTTGCTGTGGTCGAACCAACTGAAGTGATTGAAGAAAGTGTGGATCCCACTGAAGTGCCAACTGAAGCACCGACTGATGTCACTGAGCCGACTGACGTGCCAACTGAAGAGGCTGTCGTAACAACGGAACCGATTGTGATTAGTCCGGTCTCAATCCCGCTTGGAGAATA
>JAHDIM010000214.1 GCA_020630805.1 Anaerolineales bacterium | reverse complement strand
TCGCCGACATCATGGGCGAAGTCATGGACGCGATCTTCTTGGGTGCTGCAGAACCTGCTGACGTCTTGCCTGCCGCAAACGACAGCGTGAACGATCTGTTCAACTAAGCGAACATCGAATTTGACTGCGAGATGGCATTACGCCATCTCGCAGATCCTTTGTCTTCACGACAAATTTACTGCAAACATGAGCGTCTAACGACGCTTAATGTTGATGGTTGATCTGTTCTAGTTTGACTGTTCAACCTTATCTTCTTCTCTGAGTGCCAGGCTTCCATCACTCTGCTTGGCACTCATTTCAATAAGTTGAAATTAAATACCTGCCAACTGTTGCGTTGGTGATTGTTAAATCAAACGCGCAAATACTTTTGAACGTTTGATTTGGTCGTCACTTTTCTGTCACACGACTGGTTAAAGATCACGAAATGAAAAAAAGAAACTGGACTCCATATTGGCTGATATTGCCGACAGTTATTTATCTGTTGCTATTTTTTGCCTATCCAATGGTACGTGGCTTAATCCTCTCGGTCTGGGATGATGAAGCTAACCTTAGGTTGCAATCTGAGGCAAGCTTGACCGCAGAGTCCGCAGGTGCATTGCCGCAGGGAACTCAAATTCGATTGTTGGGGCGTCAGGGGAACCTGCTGCCGGATGATGTTGTGGTTGAAGGGAATTTGCTGACTGAACAGTGGTTCCTTGTGACAGGTGTTGATGCAGACGGCAATGATGTTGAAGGCTACATGTCTGAAACGCGCCTGCGGATCCGTGAAGAGGCAGAAGACGGAACGCCCATTATGGGAACCGTCCGCCGGAAGCTAGGCAGTAATGCCGAACCGTTGACGGATCTACATGCAGAGGCCAGTTCAGTCAGCGAGATTATTGCCAAGATTGAGCCACGCACTGAGATGTTTGTTCAAGACATTGCGATTTTGGAAGTCTGGTTCCAGATTGAAGGCGATCATCCAGAAACTGGCGAGACGCTGTCCGGTTGGGCCCCCTCACGCTTTATTCAGGTGTTTGGTGATGAAGAAAACGGGCGTATTGATCGCGCAAATGAAGGGGCGTTTACAACGCGTTTCATTGAAAAGATGATCAATGACCGCTTCTTCTGGCCGTCAGTTCGAGCAACCCTTTTGCTCATGGTCATGATTATTCCGATCCAGTTTGTGCTGGCAACGGTCATGGCCTTGGTTATTCAAGCGAGACTGAAATTCAATTCGGTCTTTCTTTACATCTTCTCCATACCCCTCGGGGTGTCAGATTTGGCTGTTGGGATTTTGTTCTTCTCCATTTTTACCCAGAACGGGTTGCTCAACAGTGCATTGGAAGGGTTGGGTCTGATTGATCAGGCTCAGCCCTATCTGACAGCGGATACGCGTTATTGGATCATTATTGTTATTTGGCTAGCGGAGATTTGGCGCGCAACATCCATTGTGATGGTCATTGTGGTCTCCGGTTTACAGGCCATTTCTGATGAAGTTCTAGAAGCGGCTGAGCTATTTGGGGCCTCATTCTGGCAACGCCTGTGGCATGTGATCTTGCCATTACTCAAGCCAAGTCTACAGGTTGCGCTTATCTTACGGACCATTCTCGCGTTACAAGTCTTTGCGGTGGTCATTGCACTGAGCGGCGGTGATATCGTGACGGTGTTGGCGAACGAAACCTATCGGCAGTATTTTGAATTCCGCAATACGAATGTCGCGGCGGCGTACGCTGTCTTCATTTTGGCAATTTCAATGGTCAGTGCCATCTTCTACTTACGCGCTGTCCGCACTGAACAGGAGTTGCAAGGGGCATGAGCCAATTCACGTCTGAAACTATTGATCTGCATAAACGCATGCAGGCCATCCAGAAGCGTAATCGTGCATTTACCTATGTAATTGCAATTCTGATCGCACTTTGGATTTTGGTGCCAATTTTCTTCATCTTCTCAATGGCCTTTACGACCCAAGAGACGGTGCGGTCTTATCCAAAAGGATTCTTGCCATTTATTCCGTTTTCAACGGAAACAATGCAGTTCTTTCTCGCGTCGGATGGCATCATACCGGGGGTGATCAACAGTCTGATAGTTGCTGTTGCCACGCTGTTGCTTTCAACACTCATTGCGGCCCCTGCTGGATATGCAATTTCACGCTATATCTTTCCGGGTCGAAACTTCTTCCGTCTGTCAATTTTGGCGGTCCGTGCATTCCCAATTGTGGTTCTGTCCATTCCATTGGCAGTCTTGTTTATCCGGTTAGGGATGTTTGATACGATTTCAAGTTTGGCGCTTATGCACACTGCGCTTGCATTGCCTACAACCGTGTTGGTTATTGGGAGTGTATTTGCCAGTGTACCTTATGAGTTAGAAGAGGCGGCCCAAGTCTTTGGGTGTACGCCATTGCAAGCGTTTAGACACGTTGTGTTGCCACTGGTGTTGCCTGGGATTGCTGCGTCAGCGGTATTTACCTTTGTGCTGTCTTGGAATGAAGTCTTTGCCGCAAGTATTTTGACGGTTCAAAATCGGACTTTGCCGGCTCAAGTCTTGTTCTCATTGAGCCAATCTAGTGATGCATATCAATTTGCAGGTGGGTTTGCACTCATGGTGCCAGCGCTCATCTTCATGTGGTTTATTCGAAAATATCTGTTCAATATGTGGGGGCAGGTCAATAAGTAGTTTAGTTTGTAAGTTGGATGGATTGCTAGTGTGGGTCTCTCTGTATTCACTTTTACATCCTAACCAACGAACTAACTAGCCAACTAACCAACTATTACTATGGCTGAAATCGTAATTGAAAACGTAACTAAGAAATTTGGCGACTTTGTTGCTGTTGACAACGCCAACCTCACCATTGCGGATAAAGAATTTGTTGTTCTTGTAGGCCCGAGCGGTTGCGGGAAAACCACACTCTTACGCTCTATTGCCGGTTTGGGCATGGCAGACGCAGGTCGCATTATGATCGGTGGACGCGATGTGACTTATCTGCCGCCGCGTGACCGCAAGATTTCGATGGTCTTTCAAAGTTATGCGATCTTTCCGCATATGAAGGTATATGACAATATTGCCTTTGGTTTGAAAATGACCAAAGTCGACAAAGTGGAAATTGAGAAGCGAGTCAAGAATGCGGCAGAACTGCTTCATATTGAAAATCTGCTAGATCGTTTTCCAAGCAATATGTCTGGTGGACAGCGCCAGCGGGTTGCGGTTGCGCGGGCGATTGCAATGCAAGCTGAAGTGCTGCTGATGGATGAACCGTTGAGTAATTTGGACGCATTGTTGCGTTTAGAAATGCGGGCGGAACTCAAGAAACTGCTGAATGATATTGGTGCCACGACTATTTATGTGACACATGATCAAATTGAGGCGTTGAGTATGGGCGATCGGATTGCTGTAATGAAGGACGGTGTCGTTCAGCAAGTTGATCAACCCACCTCAATTTACGACACGCCAGCCAATAAGTTTGTCGGTGGTTTTATTGGAAATCCACCAATGAATTTCTTGTCAGGCCAAGTCCAAAAACATGCGGGTCAGTATCAAGTCCAAGTTGGCGACACACTGCTTACCCCACCAAACTTTATTCAAGACCAGCTTGATCGCTATGAAGGAGATGACATCACCATTGGCATTCGGGCTGAAAATATGGAAACCCTGGTAGACCCAGTTGAAGATGCTATTCCCGTCAAAGTTGATGTTGTGGAGCCGTTAGGGTCACAAAATCTATTGACAGTTAGCATTGGTTCCAACCGGATTAAGGTGTCTACCCACCCTGATCTAGCAGTTCGCGCTGAACAAAATGTCTGGCTCCGATTCCCAGCCGAAAAAATTCGTTGGATTGATACAGCGTCTGGCCGAGTATTGTACGCTTAGAATTAACAACGCAAATAATTTGTGAAAGCGGTTGGGTGGCTAATGCTCTCCTCCGACCGCTTCTCGCTTACCTAGTTGGACCCCAACAACATATCATTTATGAGTCATACAAATGTTCATGTCATTAACCATACCCACTGGGATCGGGAATGGTTTCTAAGTGCTATCTATACCACGCATTGGATCCCGACCCTAATTGACAAACTGCTTGACCTAAGCGCTAACAATCCAGATTTTCGCTATCTTTTTGATGGACAAACGCTAGTGATTGAAGATCTGCTCAAGGCGTACCCTGACTACCTCCCAAAAGTTCAAAAACTAATTACCGATGGTAATTTGACTATCGGCCCATATTATTGCCAGCCAGATTGGAAACTAACTTGCGGGGAAAGCCTCATGCGCAATTTGGAATATGGGAAAAAGGACACCGAGCGTTTTGGCGACTACAGCAATGCTGGCTGGCTTGTGGATACGTTTGGACATGTGTCTCAAGCACCTCAAATTCATGCTGCATTTGGGTTGGAAAGTGTGTATGTTTGGCGTGGCGTTCCACAAATGGTGCCGTACTTCAACTGGGTTGGTGCAGATGGGACAGAAATATTTGGTGTTGATCTGTTTGGTGGCTATCGCAATTTATACGGCGTCACCCATGCCCCTGATGTGGCGATGACGCGCCTAGTGTCTGAAGTTGAGAAACTAGCGCCTTATTACCCGACGCCAGATTTGCCGCTGTTTGATGGCTACGACCTGGAAGACAATCCAGAAGATCCACTGACGTTCTACAAAGAGCATTTCAATGGACAAATGCCAGAGTCACTTTCACTACTTGAGTCGACCCCATCTGCGTTTGTCGATTTTATGCGGGCTAAGTTAGACAGCTATCCTGAACTGAATGGTGAACTCAATTCAGGTAAATATGGGGCAACGTTCCCCGGCATCTATTGTTCGCGGGTTTATGCAAAGCTTTCGAGCCATGACTGCGCCAATATTGTCTATAAGTGGGCTGAACCATTGGCTGCATTGGCATCAATGAAGGGTCGTACTTATCCTGCGGCGACCTATGAAGAGTGGGGGCGTGGCTTGCTTCAAAATGACGTGCATGATGTAATTTGTGGCGTCAGTATTGATCAAGTACATGAGAAAGCCCAAGCGCTCTACGAAAAGATTTTTACAGAAGCGACAACTGATGTCACTGCATCCCTGCGGACGTTACTTTCTGACATGGCGCCTGGGACTTATGCGGTTAGCACGGTGGCGCATCCCACAGAGAAAAACTATTGGATTGGTAATGCCAATTATGCAGCCGTAACTGAAGGCGTTGGTATCTATCCAGCAGTGAAAACGGCCTCAATTACAACTGAATCTACGAAAGTCGACACCTTCTCCTTTGCAAATGCACATTATGCATTGCAATATGACGCCTCAGACGGCTTGGTGTTCAATGGGGCGCAAGCTGTTTATCTCGCGTTGTTCGATGAACAAGGTGATACCTATTCAGACGAAACCGGCGAGCTGATTGCAAAGATCCCGATTACGGGGAGTGCAGCCCACAGTCAACTTGGCAATCAACATCGGCTGGGCTTTGCTGTCTCGTACCAATCTGATGTGCATGAGATTTCGGCCAACTTGACGCTGCAATTGACGGCCAGTGAAGACGTTGGTGTTCAGATTGAACTTGACTCAACCGGGACTGAGTTCCGACTGGAGCTTATCATTGAGACGGGGGCCAAGGCACAAGTCTATGCTGGTATGCCATTCGATGTCGTCAAGCGTGACTATGCTGAAACAGATCTGTTGCCGCGACAATTAGACGAAGTTTCGACAAAAATTATGATGGGGCAGCGCGAATTGAATGAAATTCGCACCTATCCGTTCCATGGCATGGTTGGGGTTGGCTCTGAGGCTGGCGCAACTTGCGTGTTTGCGAAAGGGATTTATGCCTATCGGGCCTATGAAGATGGTCGCTTAGCCGTGACGCTGCGTCGCAGCGTAGAGTGGCTCACGCGTCCAAATTTGAAGAATCGGACTGGGGATGCTGGACCGTTTTTCTACGTGCCAGTTGCGCGATCAGAATGTGTGGTCCGCCATGAAATGGCGTTTGTCTTTTCAAAGGCAGCGCCTGACTCATTGGCAATGCAACAGTCTCTAACAGCGTTTCTCACACCTCCATTGATCGTGCAGTGGGGCGGTAGTGGCACTGAAACGACAATGACTGCGCTTTCCAATCCGTCCCAACTCAGCAGCATGCGCGTGCAAGATGGCCAACTGAAACTGCGCTGGGCAAATGCATCGGCTGAACAGGCCGGATTATTAGCAGCGAAAGCGATTGAGACCGAAACTGTCGCAATGGAGGACAGCAACGCAATCGAATATGATACGGCAGCAGCTCTTACAATTGTCAACATGCCGACTTGGCGCGTTGGTAAAAGTCGCAGTCAACCTGATCCAAAACAAATTGCAGCGGTCCAAGCCAAAGCCGATGCGTCTGCCGCTGAAAAAGCCAAGGCAGAAGAACGCTTGCTGAGCGCGACCGGTCGTCAACAGTATATTGAACAGCATCAAGTGTACGTTCATCATCGTGAGCATTTGGAATACTTGCTGTCAGCACATTTGAATACGTTGAAGCTAGAGCTGAACGGCGAAATTACAGATGAATATCTGTATGAAGCAGATGAAGTCGTTGTAAAAATTGGTTGGGAACTGAACCAGTTGCGCATCAAGCGACGGATTTACGATTATGTCGTTGCCGCTGTTTAGAGACTAATGTTCACAGCTATACAGGATTGTTGTGAACATTACTAAATAGCCTGAGTTCTGGATAACGCTTTTGAATAGATTACTCAAATTGTATTAGGTAG
>JAHDIM010000213.1 GCA_020630805.1 Anaerolineales bacterium | reverse complement strand
CCAGCCATTCAATAGCGTGTGGGATAGTGTTGAGAGTCATGAGGCTATTTTAGCGCGAGTAGGTGAGTAGAGAAGGGTGCAAAACGCTCTTAAACTTGCCTAATCATGCAACACAAAATCCGCACAGCGCTCGCCAATCATCATGATGGTGAAATTTGGGTTGACCCCAATCATGCTTGGAAATACAGACGCGTCTGCCACGCGTAGATTTTCAATGCCGTGGACTTTGAGTTCAGGATCAACAACCGCCATGTTATCTGTGCCCATTTTGCAGGTCCCCGCTGGATGATAGACCGTGTTGGCGGTTTTACGTGCATAAGCAGAAATTTCTGTGTCAGACTGAACTTCATTACCCGGCGTCAGTTCATGTGAGATCCACGGTTGTAGGGCGTGCTGATGTGCTAACTCACGCGCGAGCTTGATCCCCTCCAGCATGATGCGCTCGTCATACCCTTCAGGGTCTGTGAAATAGCGAAAGTCAATGTCGGGCCGCGCCAGTGGGTCTGTCGATGTAATGCGAACGGTCCCTTGGCTTTTGGCGCGGGTCACGTTGGGAATAAACGTGACCCCTTCACTGCGCGGAATGGCAGGGAAACCGTGGGCAGTGGTTTGCGTGTCAAACGGCATTTCGCCCACGTGATACATCAAATCGGCATAGTCAAACCCATCGATGTTTTCAAAAATCCCCACTGCCCAACCATGAACTGAGTAGTCTGGCATGGGTTGCTTGAGAGCAAAGTTGACCACACCTTCAGGATGATCAAGCAGGTTTTCGCCAACGCCGGGTAACGATTGCGTGAGTGGGATGCCGAGACTACGCAATAGATCTGCATTTCCAACGCCAGAAAGTTGGAGGAGCTTTGGTGAAACAAAAGAGCCGGTGCTCAGCACAATATCGTGTTGTGCATAGAGCAGGCCATTTGACGTTTCAACGCCAATGGCGCGTGTCCCATCAAATACAATGCGCAAGGCAGTGGTGTCTGTAAAGACTTGTAATCTGTCCCCCCATTGTGCCAGTGGATGTAGATAGGCCAGCGCAGCATTTTGACGTTCTGTTCCAACCACATTGAGCGAAAAGTAACCTACACCGCGGTCAAAATCTGGCTGTTCTAGATCAATTACGGGGAAGCCATAGGCTTCTGCGGCTTGGACAACGGCAGCGGAGTATGGATTATGTGTCGGCGCTTTAGTCGTTTTGACAGTATTGAAAACTTTTGAAAAGTACGGCGCAACGCTGGCTGCATCCCAACCTAATGCGCCTTCTGCATGCCAGCGGTTCATGTCTACATCTGGTGCCGCAAACGCCACACAGGAATTGATTGAACTACTACCGCCTAACACTTTGCCGCGTGGATGATGCAGTTTGCTATTGCCGCGCGGTTGGGGCGCAATCGTGTAGTCGTAATCGATTTCAGATTGCAGTGTGGCTTCCCATTGTCGAATGTCGGTAATTAGAGGGTTACTAAGGTCGCTACCACCTGCTTCAATGAGGGCTACGCGGCGGCCTGCTTTGGCAAGGCGCGCCGCGACGACGCATCCGGCAGAGCCTGCGCCAATGATGATGTGGTCAAAGTCCAATTTCCCTGAAGTCATATTGCGAGTCTGCCGTAGCTTGGCAATCTTGCCAAGGGGATAGACTTAGAAACCCAACTATATTGAAGATTGGGACAATGGGAAGCCACGCTGCAATGCGAGCGTGGCGGCGCAAGTGATGGACGTTGTTCATCACTTGCATCACTATGAGGAGCCAGTTATTTTTCTACGGGAAGATTGGGTCAGTCGTGCGACTTACAACCCGAATAGCGATAATCCAAATCGTTGGTGGAACAACGGGCGTGGATTACCAAATAAGATTCAGAAGATTTCAGAGTAAGTTGTAATTGTTACGCCGTCTTCAATCCTTCAATAATCATCTCGACGACCTTGTTATAAACTGTCTCGACTTCTGTATCGAGCAGTTGGCGGCGCAGGGGATGGCTAAACAGCACGATTGCGCCGTGCATAGAGGCCCAGACAATGCCCGTCCGATCTCGTGCCCGGCCAGGGTGGAACTCGCCTTTGTCAACCCCTTCACGCATGGCTTTGGTAATCCAAGACAGCGAAGCGCTGGAGGCATCAAAGATTTGGTCATTGATTTCTTGCGTCACCGAGTCTTCTAAGCCGCCGCGATCGTAAGCCGACACCAGCCGATAGTACATGGGGTGGTCACGGTAGAACTGTAAATAGGCTGTGGCCATGCGGCGCAAACGCTCTTCAGCTAAAATATCTTCGTCTTCAGAGTAACCTTTTTCAATATAGGTTTCCGCCAACTTGATACCTTCTAGCAGCAGCCCCGCCAGCAGCGTCTCTTTATTTGGATAATAGAGATACACCGTGCCTTTTGCAATCTTTGCAGATTTGGCAACAGCTTCCATGCGAATCCCTTTGACACCGTTTTTGAAATACAGTTTGCGGGCGGCATCCAAGATGGAATTGCGGCGGGCTTCGGGATCATGGTCGCGGCGTGTACTCATATTAGTGAATTACCTCAAAGGTGACGTCAGGGTGGCGTTCTAGGCAGTGCTCTAGGTCGTACTTCGAACGGAACAGCGCCACAAGCTTGTCATCACGGTCTGTCGCGCGCACTAACCCATAGCCCCATGGCAGTTTTTCAATGTCAGCCTCGTCGCCGGTTACCCAGCGTGACAGTTGCCAAGGCTGCGCTTCAAGCTGTGTTTTGACATTGTATTCAGTTTCAAGCCGCGCTTGTACTACATCGAATTGCAGTTGTCCCACAACGGCCAAGATTGGCGTGCGTTGCACCGTGTCCGCGCGATACAGCACTTGCATGGCCCCTTCACGTTCTAACTGATGCAGCCCTTTCAAGAAGTTCTTTTGCTTGCTGATGTCTAAGTTTCGCAGCATGGCAAAGTGTTCTGGATCAAAGCGCGGGATGGCGTCAAAAGAGATGTTCTTGCCGTTGTGCAAGGTGTCACCAATGGCAAAGTCTTTGTTTGGTAGACCAATAATGTCACCGGGGTATGCGTCATCCACAACGTGGCGTTCGTCAGCAAAAAACGTATATGGGCTAGGGAGCCGTAACTGCTTCCCACTTTGGGGATGCTTGACGGTCATATTGCGTTCAAATTTACCGGAACAGATGCGCAAATACGCCACACTGTCGCGGTGTTTTGGATTCATATTGGCTTGAATTTTGAAAACAAAGCCACTGAACGCATTGTCCGTCGGATTGACCATGCCTGATTCTGTCTCATACGGCGCTGGTGATGGCGCAACTTCAACGAAGGCGTTCATGAATAGCTCAACACCGAAGTTTGTCAACGCACTGCCAAAGAAGACCGGGGTTTGTTGGCCATTCAGAACCTGAGCGGGATCAAATTCCATCCCCAAGCCTTCGATCAATTCCAGCTGACCTTCGAGTGATTCCAACTCATAGTCGCTCAGTTTATTCTTGATCCTTTTGTCAGTAATCGTCGTGATAAACTCCGGAGCAATCGTCTGATTACGTGATGAGCGATCGAAAAGATGCACGTCTTGCGTCTTTAGATCGTAAACGCCCATAAAGCTGTCACCGCTGCCAATTGGCCAGTTGACAGGTACAGGTTCCATGCGCAGCACGGTTTCCAGTTCGTCTAATAATTCCAACGGGTCTTTCGCCGGACGATCCATCTTATTGATGAAGGTGAAGATTGGAATCCCACGGTCGCGACAAACTTCGAACAGCTTCTTGGTCTGTGCTTCGATCCCTTTCGCGGCATCCAGCACCATGACAGCACTATCAACCGCAGAAAGCGTGCGATAGGTATCTTCTGAAAAGTCCGCGTGACCCGGCGTGTCAAGCAAGTTGACAACATGGCCGTTGTACGGGAACTGCATCACGGTGGATGAAATTGAGATCCCGCGCTCTTTTTCAATGCTCATCCAGTCTGAACGCGTCGAACGCTGATTGCGCCGCGCGCGCACGCTCCCAGCAAGGTGAATTGCCTTCCCGTAGAGCAGCATTTTTTCAGTGAGCGTGGTTTTACCAGCATCCGGATGCGAGATAATTGCAAACGTACGCCGTTTTTGAATTTCGTTTACTAATGACATTTATGAGGTATCAGCGATCAGGTGTCAGCCGGTCCGCCAGCTTGGCTCATTAAAGCAAAGATTTGAACTGAACCCAAACGCTATAAAAATTTTCACGGATTATACTATTGGCATAACTTAGAAGTAGGTATTCAATGCTATTGGTGAATTGTAGCCGTTGGCTTATTCAGGGCAAGCTGACGGCTGATAGCTGATAGCTGACAGCTCTGTGGAGGTAATTCGTTAGATGAAAGGTTCTGTTCTCTCCCTCGTTCCAATCGTGTATGTCACCGATATGGATCGATCTGTTGCATTTTATGAAAAGATTGGTTGTGAAATTCTCAACTTCAGCCCGTATTGGACCGAGATGCGTATCAATGGATCTAAGCTTGCGTTACATATTGAAGACGAGCTACCCAAGCAAACGCGGGTCGGTATTTCTATGGCCACAGCAGCACCACTAGAAGATCTTATTTCCGAATTCGATGAGATCGCCAATAACCTGCGCGAAGACATCACCAAGCAACCCTTTGGGCGTTCCATTATTATTACAGATCCAGATGGACTGCCGATTCAGATAAACGAACACCACTAGATTTTGTTAATGGTTATTTGCTATTGGTTAATGGGTCGCAATGACCATGTCGATCAAAGTAGTATTCCTAGACATTGCTGCTCAATAACAGTTAACAAATAAGACATAACAAATGACCATTAAAGCTCTCGCTGACCACGTTGTTTCCCAAATTGCCGCCGGTGAAGTTATCGAGCGGCCGGCGTCGGTGATCAAAGAACTCACAGAAAACGCGCTGGATGCTGGCGCTACTTCGATCACAATTGAGGTCGAAGGCGGTGGCCGCAACCTGATGCGCATTTCAGACAACGGCTCTGGCATTCGCATGGATGAAGTCGAACTGGCGTTTGCCCGTCACGCGACCTCAAAGCTAGAAAACGCCGACGATCTGTTTTCAATTGCGACGCTTGGGTTTCGAGGGGAAGCCCTTGCTTCGATCTCGTCTGTGAGCCGCCTGAGCTGTGTCAGTCGACATCGTGATGAAGACATGGGGACGCAGATCAAAATGGAAGGCGGTACGCTGTTGCAACGCCGCAGCATTGGCGCGCCAGCTGGGACGGTCATTAGCGTTGAGAACCTGTTTTTCAATGTCCCCGCTCGCCTCAAATTCTTGAAGTCTGACAGCGCTGAACGGAGCCATATTTCGCGTATTGTGTCGCGCTATGCCATGGCCTATCCTCATGTGCGGTTTCGCTTAGAACATGACAATCGCACCGTGTTTCAAACCACTGGGTCTGGCAATCTCCAAGATGTGCTAGTGTCGGTCTACAACGCCGATACCGCCAAGCAAATGCTACCGGTCAAACAACCAGATGAACGCGTAGAAGAGCATACGACTAGAGTTAGTGGTTACATTAGCGCGCCTTCTTTGAACCGTGGCAATAACCGCGAAATTACATTCTTTGTGAATGGACGTTGGGTCCAAGACCGGAAACTCCAAGCGGCAGTGACGCAGGCTTATCACACCATGCTAATGGTGCAACGGTATCCGTATGTGGTCTTGATGATTGATGTGCCACCAGATGAAGTGGATGTGAATGTGCATCCGACTAAGGCGGAAGTGCGCTTTCGCTTTGCGGATCGCGTCTTTTCTGCGATCAATCGTTCGTTGCGGAATACGTTGGTTGAAGCAGCACCAGTGCCGGAGTTTATTGAGCCGCGCGGCTGGTCCACGGGTGAAAACCGACAGATTAGCTCACCAGCAACATGGGAACGCAAAACGGCTCCGGCGCCAGATGTGCTGGATTGGGGGCTGAACTTACCAACTCAGCCCGCTCAGCCAGTTGCGCCACCGCCAAGCCAAACCGGCATTGGCTTGGGAACGCCGACGCAAACTGAAATGCCAGTTGGTGCGCCAGAGCCACAACAAGAAATGGCCACGCCAGAGATGCCGCTGTTGCGGGTCATTGGTCAAATTGGGGCGAGTTATATTGTGGCGGAAGGACCAGATGGCTTATATCTGATTGATCAACACGCTGCGCATGAGCGCATTTTGTATGAAGCTTTTATGGCTGAACATGCACGCTCAAAAATTGCGTCTCAGGGGTTGTTGCAGCCGGCAGCAGTTGACGTGCCAGTCGAAGCGGTAAGTTTGATCAATGACAATTTGGACGTCATGAACGGAATTGGATTTGAAGTTGAACCGTTTGGCGGCAATACATTCTTAGTGCGCTCAATGCCAGCCGTGTTAGGCCAGATGAATCCTGAAAAAGCGCTGCGCGTGGTGATTGAAGATTTTGAATGTGACGAAACGCCGTTTCAGAATGAGTTTGAAAAGAAGATTATTGCCCGCGTCTGTAAACGCGCGTCTGTGAAAGCGGGACAAGTGTTGTCAGGTGTTGAGCAAAAAGAAATGGTGCGTCAGCTAGAGCAATGCGACTCCCCGCGCACCTGTCCACATGGTCGCCCAACGATGATTCACCTAAGCGTGGACTTGTTGGAGAAACAGTTTCAGAGAAAATGATCAATTTTCAATCGTCAACAGCCAATGAGCAATTAGGTGTATGCTGAGTTGATAGTTGATAGTTGATAGTTAGGACTCTTTCTCTTTGGGCGGCGCTATTT